>JBKJLN010000343.1:0-4094 GCA_046596935.1 Acidimicrobiales bacterium | reverse complement strand
GGGCGGCGGCGCCGAGGACGAGATCAAGGGCCGCATCAACCAGATCAAGGCCGAGATCGACAACACCGACAGCGACTACGACCGGGAGAAGCTCCAGGAGCGTCTGGGCAAGCTGTCCGGCGGCGTCGCCGTGCTGAAGGTCGGCGCAGCGACCGAGGTCGAACTGAAGGAAGTGAAGCACCGCATCGAGGACGCAGTCTCCACCGCCAAGGCCGCCGTCGAGGAGGGCGTCGTCCCCGGTGGAGGCGTGGCCCTGCTCCGTTCGCAGGCCGCCATCCTCGACCGCATCCAGAAGCTCGAGGGCGATGAGGCCACCGGTGCTCGCATCGTGGCCAAGGCCGTCGAGGAGCCCCTTCGTCAGATCGCCATCAACGCTGGCAAGGAGGGCGGGGTCATCGTCGAGAAGGTCAAGGCCCTCGAAGGTGGTTTCGGCTACAACGCCGCCACCGACGAATACGAGGACCTGTCGGCCAAGGTCCCCGACGCCGCCAAGGTCACCCGCTCGGCCCTGCAGAACGCGGCGTCCATCGCGGCGCTCTTCCTAACGACCGAAGCCGTGATCGTCGACAAGCCCGAAGAGTCCGGTGCCGGTGGCGGCATGGGCGGCGGGATGGACGACTACTAAATCGGTTCGCTTCGGCGATGAAGCTGCCACGCTCACGTGTTGGCTGCTCGCTGGCGCTCCCGACGCCAACCGCAAGAGAGAAGGCCCGCTCCGAAAGGAGCGGGCCTTCGTCGTTTTACGTACCATTTGTCCCATGACGACCTTGGCGGGACCCCAGCAGTCGACCGAACCCATCAATGCCTGGCGGACGTTTCCAGCGCGACCGGACGAGTGGTACTCCGCCGAGGAGATGGAGAAGGCCGACAGCTACGGCATCCCGCTCCGGAAGGTGCTTCTCGCCGGCGGGGCTGTTTCGTTCCTGATCGAACTCGCAGTCATCGGATTCCACGTGGCTCCGAAGGCCATCGACGCACTCGGCGTCACCAATTGGGTGCTGGGGCTGTTCGTGAGCATCGCCGTGATCCAGGGCGTGAGCATGCTGACCTCGTTGCCGCTCAGCGCGTGGCGCGAGCTTCGCTACGACAAGAAGTGGGGGTTCTCCAAGCAGACCACGAAAGGCTTTCTGTCCGACCTGGCAAAGGGCGTTCCGCTCGGGATCATCATCTTCGGGCTCCTGTTCGTCCCGCTGTTCGCGGTCATCCGCGCCACCGACCTGTGGTGGCTGCTCGGCGGCTTGGTCTTCGCCGCCATCAGCATCACCTTCGGGGTCCTCTTTCCCATCGTGATCAGTCCGCTGTTCAACAAGTACACCCCGCTCGAGGAAGGGGCGCTGCGAACGGAGATCCTCGAGACGGCGCGCAAGGCCGGCGCCGACATCAACGAGGTTCTCGTCGAGGACAGCTCGAAGCGCGACACCCGACCGAACGCCTACGTCGCCGGCATCGGGAAGGTGCGTCGGGTCGTGCTCTTCGACAACATGCTCCGGTATCCGCAGGACGCCATCGTCTCGGTCGTGGCCCACGAGATCGGACACTGGAAGCTGCGGCACATCCCGCGCGTCATCCCCTTCGCCATTCTCGTGACGATGGTGAGTTTCGTCGTACTCGGCGTCCTCATGGAGAATCAGGCCATCCAGGATCTCGCCGGTGTCACGTCGGCCGGCGACCCCGGCGCTCTTCCGGTCTTCCTCTTCCTCTTCGGCGGCATCAGCAAGGTCACGAGCCTGGCATCCGCCTGGTTCTCGAGGGCCCGAGAACGCCAAGCCGACCTCTACTCCTACGAGCTGCTGGGCTCTCCTGAGGAGTTGAAGGGCTTTTTCCACGACATCTCCGTCGAGAACCTCCTCGACCTGCGCCCAACCACGTGGCGTCGGCTCAAGGCGACACATCCTCCGTTTGCGGAGCGGATGGCGATGGCCGACGCCTGGTCGACGGCCAACCCCCGTCCGTGAAGAACACCACGCCGGCGCCGATCAAAGCCGTGACGAACCACGAGGCCAGCGCCAGCGCCTGCTGACGACGCCGATCGCTACTCGGACCCCGGGGCGCAGTGGCCGTGATGGGCACGCGGGGACGGATGGATGTGGCCGGTGTCTCCGCGGTTGCGACTTCGGTGGCGGCGATGGCCGCGGCCTCCTCGGGCGGAGCCTGCACGGCCACGCTCTCGTCTGGGGGAGGGGGGGCCGACGCCGCCCCCGACTCGAGCCGGAGGGTGAAGAGGGTCGACCGCAATCCGAGAGCGGCATCGAAGGTCCGACCGTTCACCACTTTGGGTCCGGCCGATCCGTCGAGCGTCACTTCGAGAGCCCGCTGCGACGGACCGAGGCGCGAGATCCGAACATCGGTGACCTGGCCCGCGTAGCCGAGGCGCGCGGCGACATCGGTGAGCGCCACCGACACCGACCACGCCCCCGGATCCTTGGTCAGGTAGGGGGCCGGGCGAAGGTAGGGCACGGAGTCGTCGAGGACGCCAAAACCCTCTTCTCGGCTAGCAGAGAAGCCGCCGCCGTTGGCCGAGTACACGGCGGAGATGAGGGCTCCGTTGAACACGAGCACCTTCTCTCGGCTGTCGTCGACCGCCTTGTTCATGGCCGGGTACTCGGCCTGCGCCCCGAGGTAGACCTGGCATCGCTCGGTATCGCAGAGCTCGCCCCCTCCGGCCATCGCCCGCAGGGCATACGTCCGGGCGGCGATGGCCTGGGCCCGAAGCGCCGCCGGCGGCCAGTTGGGATCGCGAACCTCTCCCATGCCCTTCAGGTAGGTCTCGACGTCGACGGCGTTGACGAAGCGCAACGTCCCCGATGACGCCGTCGCCTCGATGATGCCGCGGTAGCGGCGTTGGCGCGCTGGGAGGGCGATGCTCCCGTTGTCGGCCGGCACCGACACGAGCGGTCGGGGTGAAGACGGAGCCGCCGACGCGCCGTTCGCGCCACCGCCGGCAGGTGGCTGGCCGGGAGGGCCGCCGGGAGCGGGCTGATCGGCCGGCGGCGGTGGAGCCGTGGTCGTGGCCGACGAGGGGGCGGTGGTGGTGGTGGTCGAGGCGCCGGACGGGGTCGTCGGCGGCGGCGGTGACGTGGTTGAGGTCGTGGAGGTGGTCGTCGACGTCGGCTCGATCGTCGGCGTCGTGGTCGTGGTGGTCATGCCGGGGATCGTGGGCACCTGGGGCCGATTGGAGCGGATCAGCGCCGTTCGACCGAGGGCGACAGGTCCTCCCGAGAGCGACTCGACTCGGTACCGGCCGCCGTCGAACACCAGTCGCGCTTGGCCTCCACGCGCGATGCGCACGGGGAAGCCAGGGCTGACCGGACCGCTCCCCCCTTCGCGCACCTCGCCACCGTCGGGGAAGGCGAGGATGCCCGAGGTCGGTGCCGCACCCGCATCGAGCAACGGCACCCGCACCGGCCCCCGCCCTCGTCCGTACCCACTGCCCGGATAGAACTCGCCGAAGATGGCCTCGGTCGAGGCCCCGGCTTTGGCCATCCAGAAGGCGCCTTCCTGCGCCATGCCGACGCCGTGTCCGAACCCCTTCCCGTCGATGACGACGATCGGAACCGCTGCCGGCACCGGGGTCTGGGCCGCGGCGGGCCAGACGCCGAGCACTCCTGCGACCGCGGCGAACAGCGCAGTGCAGGTCCGACGCATCTCCTCCAGAGTCTTCCCCGCTGAATCAACGCCAAGCCAACCCCGTCCCCGCTGAACCGGACCCGGGACTGGAGGCAATGACGTGCGGAATCCGCAAGCTATTGCCTCCAGACGCCTGCCGGCGGTGACGAGAACGGATTGGTGTCCCACCTCGATGGTGGGATCGAAGGATGACGCGGCGACAGATGGACGAGCTGGTGGCGGCGATCGCCGGCGTGCAATGGGGCGTGATCTCCCGGGATCAGGCTTTGTCATGCGGGGCGACGGACGGACAGATCCTGCGCCGGCTGCGATCGGGCCTCTGGAAGCGAGAAGCGCCGGGGGTCTACCGTTTGGCGGGTTGGTTGCCGTGTTGGATGCAACGCCTGTGGGTGGCTCGGCTGGCCGTCGGCCCCTCGTGCGTGGTTTCCCACGAGGCGGCGGCCGCGCTGCACGCCGTGGAAGGGTTC
>JBKJLN010000034.1:0-9887 GCA_046596935.1 Acidimicrobiales bacterium | reverse complement strand
GCTACTTGAGGACGAGGTCGTCTCCGGCGACATCGACGGTCACGGTCGAACCTTCGTCGTAGCGGCCGCCGAGAATGGCCGAAGCCAGCGTGTCCGAAATCGAGCGTTGGATGAGTCGCTTCAACGGCCGCGCGCCGTAGGCCTCGTCGTACCCTCTTTCGGCCAGCCACACCTTGGCCTCGTCAGTCACTTCGAGACCGAGCCGGCGCGTCGCCATGCGCTTTTCCAGACCGCGCAACTGGATGGTCACGATCGACGCGAGATCGTCTCGGGTCAACGAACGGAAGCGGATGATCTCGTCGATGCGATTGAGGAACTCGGGCTTGAAGTACTCCCGCGGGTCGCCGGGATAGTTCGACGTCATGATCAACACGGTGTTCGAGAAGTCGACGGTGCGGCCCTGGCCGTCAGTCAGCCGGCCGTCGTCGAACACCTGCAACAGCACGTTGAATACGTCGGGATGGGCCTTCTCGAGTTCGTCGAGGAGGATCACCGAGTAGGGCCGGCGGCGCACCGCCTCCGAGAGTTGGCCACCTTCGTCGTAGCCGATGTACCCGGGGGGCGCACCGATCAGGCGGGCCACCGAGTGTTTCTCCCCGTACTCGCTCATGTCGATACGGACCATGGCCCGCTCGTCGTCGAAGAGGTAGTCGGCCAACGTCCGGGCGAGTTCGGTCTTGCCGACACCGGTTGGGCCGAGGAAGAGGAACGTGCCGATGGGTCGGTCGGGGTCGGACAGACCGGCGCGTGATCGCCGGATGGCGTTGGCGACGGCGTTGACCGCTTCTTCCTGACCGACGACCCGCCCGTGGAGGGCATCCTCGAGGTGGAGAAGTTTGGCCATCTCGCCCTCCATGAGGCGCGACACCGGGACACCCGTCCACTTGGCGATCACTTCGGCGATGTCCTCGGCGTCGACTTCTTCCTTGAGCATGCGTTGCCCGCCCTGCTGTTCGGCCAGACGGACGGAGGCCGCCTTCACCTTCTCCTCGAGCTCGGGCAGGGCGCCGTAGCGGATCTCGGCCGCACGCCCGAGGTCTCCGTCGCGCTCGTACCGCTCGGCCTCGGTGCGCTTCGACTCGAGCGACTCCTTCAGCTCTCGGATGGAGGCGATCGCATCCTTCTCGGCCTGCCAATGACCCTTCATCGCGTCCGACTGCTCTTGCAGGTTTGCCAACTCGCCCTCGAGCTTGACGAGGCGCTCGGCCGAGGCGTCGTCGGTCTCCTTGCCCAGAGCCAGCCTCTCGATTTCGAGTTGACGGATGCGCCGTTCGACGACGTCGATCTCGGTCGGCATGGAGTCGATCTCGATGCGCAGTCGCGACGCCGCCTCGTCCATGAGGTCGATGGCTTTGTCGGGGAGGAACCGTCCGGTGATGTAGCGATTCGAGAGCACTGCCGCACTCACCAGCGCCGAGTCTTGGATGCGGACGCCGTGATGGACTTCGTAGCGCTCCTTCAGGCCACGGAGGATGGCGACCGTGTCCTCGACCGTCGGCTCGCCCACATAGACCTGCTGGAAGCGGCGCTCGAGGGCCGCGTCCTTCTCGATGCTCTTGCGGTACTCGTCGAGGGTGGTGGCACCGATCATCCGCAGCTCGCCACGGGCCAACATCGGCTTGATCATCTGGCCGGCATCCATGGCGCCCTCGGCCGCACCCGCGCCGACGATGGTGTGCAGTTCGTCGATGAAGGTGATGACCTCGCCACCCGAGTCCTGGATCTCCTTGAGGACCGACTTGAGTCGTTCCTCGAACTCGCCGCGGTACTTCGAGCCCGCAACCATGGCGCCGAGATCGAGGCTCAACAGCCGCTTGTTCTTGAGGCCTTCGGGAACGTCGCCCTCGACGATGCGGTTGGCGAGACCCTCGACGATCGCCGTCTTGCCGACTCCCGGCTCACCGATGAGCACCGGGTTGTTCTTCGTGCGGCGCGACAACACCTGGATGACCCGTCGGATCTCCTCGTCGCGTCCGATGACCGGGTCGAGCTTGCCCTTGCGGGCGTCCTCGGTGAGATCGCGGCCGTACTTCTCGAGCGCCTGATATGCCTCTTCCGGATTCTGGCTCGTGACCCGATGGCTGCCTCGCACCTCCTGCAAGGCAGCGAGCAGGTCTTCTCTCGACACGCCCACGCGCTCGGCCATCGCCAGCAGCACGTGCTCGATCGACAGGTATTCGTCACCCAACGCCCCGCGATCTCCGTCGGCCCGTTCGAGGGACTCCCGCAGCGCCCGGTTCATCGTCGGGTCGACGCCGCCGTAGGCCTTGGGCAACTTGGCGAGCGAATCCTCGAGCTTGTTGCGGAGGCTCAGCGCGGGCACTCCGACCCGCTCGAGCACCGAAAGCACGACCGTGCCTTCCTGACCGAGCATGGCCGAGAGGAGGTGGTCAGGTCCGACTTCCGGGTTGTTCCTCGTGCGGGCCGAGGTCACCGCAGCTTCGAAGGCCTCCTGGGTCTTGAGCGTCCAGCGATTCGGGTCGAGCGCCAATGTCGCACCTCAGGTGAGCAGGAACGTTGATCGTGACACGTAGAACTTTTTCGGGCTGCCGTCTGTTCCCTGGCGCGCCGGACTCGGGGGCCCCGCAGGAGCCCCCGAATCCGAGTTCGACTTAGACCAAGCGGCGGCGACGGCGGATGCGCTCGGGCAGCACGGCGATGCCACCGAGCACGATCAACGTCAGCGCCACCTGCAGCTGGCGAGCGGCGTTGACGCCGGTGCGGGCCAGCGGCCGGGGGGCCGGGGCGGGCGCAGGTGCCGGGGGAGCCGACTCCGGAAGCGGGCGGACGAGCACTTCGCCTTGCACGAAGGTGATGAGCTCGTTGTCCGTTGCCTCGACCACCTTGCCGAGGACGTCCTTCCCACTGGCCTTCCCGATGTTCTCGGGCCGGTCCTCGCGCACCGTTGCCGCCTTGGTGAGGCTCGCCGACTCACCCGGGGAGAGGCGGGCGATGGTGCCGATGTCACCGAGGATGTCGTCGGTCACCTTGATGTCGGTGAGGGCCGTGTCGCCGGTGTTGGTGACGAGGAACTGGAAGACCACCGGGCCGCTCGTTCCGCTGATCGACGAGACGTTGGCCGTCTTGACGATCGTGATTGCGGGGTTGACCACGTCGACCACTGCGTCGTCGTCGTCCACGACCACCTTGTCGAGCGTGTCCTTGCCCTTGACCGTGGCCACGTTGACCAGATCGACGGTGCCAGCCACGGCCGTGTAGCTGCAGGTGACCGAGGCCTTCGCCGCCAGGACCTTGCCGATGACCCCGCAGGCCGTGAGGCTGTTGGCCGGCGCACCGTTCACGGCATCGTCGAGGGCGGTGATCGTCAGAGCGTGCGAGCCCGTGTTGGTGATGACCAAGGTGTAGGTGACGGTGTCACCAACGTGGACCACCGGCTTGTCGACCGTCTTCACGATCTCGATGCCGGGGTTGGTGACGTCGACGGTGGCGTCGTCGTCGTCAGTCACCGACTTGTCGAGCTTGTCCTTGCCGACGACCGTGGCCACGTTGCGAAGGTCGACGGTCTTGGTGACGGCGGTGTAATTGCAGGTGAAGGTGCCCTTCGGGTCGAGCACCTTGCCGATGACGCCGCACTTGGTGAGGCTGTCTGCGGGAGCCCCGTTGACGGCGTCGTCGAGGGCAGTGATGGTCAGCGGGGTGTCGCCGGTGTTGGTGATCACCAGGGTGTAAGTGACCGAGTCGCCGGTGTGCACGAGCGGCTGGTCGACCGACTTGTCGATGGTGATCGCCGGGTTGAGCACATCGACCACGGCGTCGTCGTCGTCGGTCACCTTCTTGTTCAGCACGTCGATGCCGGAGACCTTGGCGACGTTGGTGGTGTCATTGACGCCGGCGGTGGCGGTGTAGACGCAGCGAACCGACATCTTGGCCTCGAGCGTCATGCCGATGATTCCGCACTGGGCGAGGCTCGATGCCGGAGCACCGTTGACGGCGTCGTCGAGCGAGATGATCTTCAGCGCGGTGTCACCGGTGTTGGTGACGACGAGGGTGTAGGTCAAGGTGTCGCCAGCGTGGGCCAGCGGCTTGTCGACCGTCTTGTCGATGACAATGGCCGGCTCGATCACCTCGACGAAAGCCGGGTCGTCGTCCCTGACCTCTTTCCCGAGCTTGTCGACGGCCGTGACCAGCACGACGTTGTTGAGATCGACCGTTCCGGCGACGGCCGTGTAGGTACACGGCAAGGTGGACGCGCCCGGATCGAGGACCGTCTCGGTCGAGAGGTTGCAGGCCTCGAGGATGTTCGAAGCCGCGCCGCCGTTGACCGCATCGGTGAGGCTGGTGAGGCGCAACGGGGTGTCGCCGGTGTTGGTGATGGTCACCGTGTAGGTGATCACGTCGGTCGGATGGGCCTGGGCCCGATCGGCGTCCTTCGTGACCAGGATCGACGGCACGAGGACTTCCACATCGGCGAAGTCGTCGTCGGACACCGGCAGCGTCAGCTTGTCGACACCGACGACGGTGGCCACGTTGTGGATGTCGGCGGTGCCGGCGGGCACGGTGTAATCGCACTCGAGAACGTCGGTCAGGCCGAGGGTGTCGCCCACGAGACCGAGGCACTGCTGCGAGAGAAGCACGTTGGCCCCGTTGGCCAGGTCGGAGAGTCTCGTGACGGTCAACGGGGTGTCGCCGGTGTTGGTGATGACGAGGTGATAGGTCACCAGATCGTTCGGATGGACAGCCGTCGGCGACGCCGTCTTCTCGATGTGGATACCGGGGTTGAGAACTTCGACGACGGCCTTCCCGTCATCGGTCACGGTGCCCTTGACGCCACCGACGATGTCGATGGCCCGCACGATCGCGATGTTCTCGATGTCAGTAGTTCCCGTCTTGGTGACATAGGTGCAGGACGGGAGCACTTCCGATGGCTGCAACGACGCCGTCGTGTCGTACCCACAGCTGTCGAGGATGTTGCGGAGCACGCTGCCCGTGACCTGATCGGTGAGGGTCAGGAGTTTCAGAGGCGTGTCGCCGGTGTTCTTGATGGTGATCGTGTAGGTCACATCGTTGCCGGAGTGCACCACAGCTGGGCTGACCGTTTTCGTCAGCTCGATGGCCGGATGGATGACATCGAGGGCGGCGTCGGCGAAGTCGGTCACCGTGCCCTTGTCGCCACCGAGGGAGTCGACTGCGGTCACGGTGGCCCGGTTGGTGGTGTCGTCAGCTCGAGCGGTTCCGGCATACGTGCAGAGCACCGATTGGCCGGGCTCGAGGAGCAGCGTGGAGAACTTGCAGCTCTTCAGGATGTCGGTGGTCGACAACACCGCGCCGGTCTTGGCCTTGAGCACATCGGACAGAGCCGTCAGGGTCACGGCCGTGGTGCCCGGGTTGGTGATGACGAGGTTGTAGCTGACGGGGTCACCCTCGTGGGCCTGGGTCGGCGTCACCGTCTTGGCGATGTCGATCTGGGGCTTGATGACGTGAGCGAGTGCCGTCGACTGCGAGCGCAGGGTGGTCTTCAGCACCGGCTCGAAGCCGGTGACGATGGCCGTGTTGGGTCGGTCGGATTGGCCGGCGGTGACGCTGTAGGCGCACGTCCGGGTCCCCCCCGGCGCCAGCGCGACGGTGAGGAGCAACTTGGCTGCGCAGTCCGCAGGAACCGTCGCCGGGTCGATTCCGACCTGGTCGGTGAAGGCGGTCAGAACGAGGGGAGCGTCGCCCGTGTTCTTGACGGTGATCGAGTAGTTCAGCGTGTCGCCCTCGTGGACGGTGACCTCCTTGTGGCCATTCACCAGCTTGTCGATGGTGAGGCCGGGAGTGAGCACGATGACGACGGCGGTGTCGTTGGCGTCGACCACTCGGCCCAGGGAGTCACGGGCGAAGATTGCCGCCGTGTCGGACACGCCACCCGACGGGGCGGTCGAGGTGTAGGTGCAGGTGGCGACGGCGCCGACGGCGAGCACGGCGTCCTTCTGAGGGCAGGTCGTGGAGATGGTCCCACGTGTCGTCTCGACGTCGGTGAAGGAATCGACGGTGAGATTGGTGTCACCGGTGTTGGTGATCGTGATCAGGTAGCTGAGGGGCGTGTCCGGCGTGACGGTGATCGAATGCACGCCGTTGACCGTCTTGACCAGCGTGATCGCCGGCTTGATGACGTCAACCACGACGCTGTCGTCATCGGTGGCCGTCCGTCCGAACTCGTCGGTGCCGACGACGACGGCCGTGTTCTTGACGTCGTCGGTCGGATTGGCCTTGTAGCTGCAGAGGTCCTGGCTGGCGCCGGGGGCGATGTAGAAGACCGTCGTGACGGTGGTGAGGCAGCCGGCCGGGAGGACCACCGGAGCGGTCGTCGTGCCGACGAGGGTGGAGTCGGTCAACGAGGTGACGTCGATCGGCACATCACCGGTGTTCTTGGCCACCAGCGTGTAGGTGACCGGGTCGCCGCTGTGGATCGTGACTGCGTCGAGGCCGTTGACCTTCTTGGTCAATTCGATGTTGCGGGGCTTGACCGGGTCGGCGATGTTCACCGTCAACGTCTCGCCACCCGTGACGACCACCGTCTGGTCGGCCACTGCGGTCATGGTCGCCGGAACCGTGCTGGCGACCTCGTGCAGCGTGTAGGTGCCGGGAACCATCCCATCGATCGTGCAGGAGGCCACGCCATCGACGATGGCGGTCGTGCATTCCGCTGCGGAACCCGACCGGGTCTTGGCGACGATGGAGGTACCGAGATTGAGAAGTTGGAATTTGATGCCGGCGACAGGGGCGCCGTTCGCCGTGTTGGTCTTGACGATCTTCACGGCGCCGAGGATCAACGGATTCGTGACCGGGTCACCGGTGAGGTCCACCGCCTGGCGGAACGACACGGTGACAGGAATGGGCGTGGGGCTCGGGGTGTAGCCCGCTGGCGCCGAGATCTCCTTGACGGTGTAAGCGCCGGGCGCCACGACCGGGAACGAGCAGATCCCCGTAGCGTCGGTGAGGCAGGTGAGGACGGGTGAAACCGTGGTGTTCGTGCCGGCGTAGAGGCCGAAGGTGGCGCCGGCGAGCGGCTGACCCTTGTCGTCGACCTTCTTGAGCTTGATCGAGCCGCAGGTCGACAGGTCGACGGCGGTCGTGGGCAACTTGTCCTGCAGCGCCGAGGTGAACGACGAGCCCGACGAGCGGCTGCGGACGTTGACAAACCCGAGGCCCGGGCACGACGGTGCGAAACCGGGGATGAGGCTGAGGTCGACGCTGAGTTCACCGAAGGTGCGAGGCGGGATGACAGCGTCGCCGTTCAGCGGATCGGTGATGGCGGCCGCATTGTTCGTGGCCGCCGCCGCGTTCACGGGAAGGGGTAGGTCGAGCCAGTCCGATCCGTTCCAGCGCCACACCCGGACGGTGGACGTTGGGTCGCTCGTGCCGCCAAAGTCGTACGTGAACAGGAGGTCACCGACGGCGCGGGGGATGGGGCACGGACCTTCGGCATACGGCGCAACGACTCCGCTCTTGTTGAACTCGAAGTTGATGTGGGTGTCGCCTTCGCCCTCTTGGCGGACAAATGCCAAGTCGAGATAGGCCGACGTTCCGGAGATGCGGGGATTGACATAGGCCCGCAGCAGGTTGTCCTTGCCTGGCGTGACCCCGCCGAGCTTGCTCTGGCAAACCCAGTTCGCCGGGTCGAGTTCCTTTGACGAGCCCTGGAAGGCGCTGTCGATCAGGTCGTCGGGCACGGGAATAGCTCCGGAGTTGGCCCAGTCGATGGTGCCGGTGCGGTTGAGCACCATGTTCCCGTCGACCTCGAAGCCGCCGAAGCTCGGAGAGGGCTGCACGACGAGGGCGGCCGCCGGCAGGATCACTCCACCGAGGGAGAGGATGGTGGCCAGCACCACGGCAACGACGCGGCGGGTGCGCCGCCGGACCTCGGCGGCGGCCACGGCGGCGGCGTTGACCATGGCGACTCGGAGATCACCGGCGGCGCCAAGCGCCGTCCGACCGGCGAACCCGAGGGGCAGGCCGGTGGTGGTGGCGGGAGCCTGGGTCCGACCCCTGGCGGCGCGACTGCCCGATGCCGGGATGTGCCCGGCCAGCCGTGTCTCGATGTCGAGGGTGGGGTCTGCGCTGTTGCCGGTCTGCTGTCGAGGGTGTCGGTTGACGTCCATCGACCCGCCTTTCGGTTGGACGACCTAGCGACTTCGCCGGGTCAAAAACATTCGCTCAAGTTGCCGGGAGAAGTTGCCGAAACACTCTCAGGACAGGTCTGCCCGGAACCACGCTCCGTGAGTAAACCACAGTCCGTGGACGCAGACCTAGGTATTGGCGATATTCGCCGGGCTTTTCGGACAACATTCGCAAATGGACCCGGTCGACCGCTTGCACCACCATCTCAGCCGTTGGCTGGGTGTTTGGCCCGCCCGACGTTCACTCTCCATAACGACGGCACCGAGCCGGACGGAGCCCGGCTGGGACGGAGCCGTTCACCCCGTCGTCGGCGTGGCTGCGCCGGACGGTGCGGTGCTCTCCGTTCCGCCTTCGAGAGTCGAGGCCGTCACTGCGCTGGCCGACGACCTCGACCAATTACGCGCCGCCCCGGGGCTCGGCGATGCCCTCGACATCCCTGGCGCCCGCATGTTCGACGGCGTCTTCCGGTGGTCGGAGCGAGCGGCCGACCTGGAGGACGCCGGAGTATGGGTGCCCGTCGACGACCCCCGGGTTCCACCCTGGCTGCTCCCCTTCGGCGGCGAAGTGTTGATGGCGTTCGATCCTGACAACGGGAACTACGTCGCCGGGGTCGGTATCAAGCGCCACGATGACCTCGGCCGCGAACTCGCCGTCGTGACCGAGGAGCAGGCAAGGGGAAGGGGTTTGGCCCGACGTCTCGTGGCCCAGGCCGCTCGGCGCGTGCTGGACGAGGGCGGGGTCCCGACCTACCTGCATGCCGACGCCAACATCCGGTCGGCGGCGGTCGCCGACGCGGCCGGCTTCCCGGACCGCGGCTGGAGGATCCTGGGAGCGGCCCGCCGCCCAGGGTGAGGGGCGGCGGGCCGACTTCCTAGTTCTCGAGCCGGATGATCTGATTCCGGCGACTACGAAGATGCTCGGGGATCAGCGCCAATCCACCGATCACCAGCAGGGCGATCGCTCCTCGAACCGGGGTGCTGGGATTCGACCCCGTGCGAGGCAGGGTCGCCACCGGTGCCGGAGCGACGATCACCGAGGGCTGCACTTCAGGCGCAGGAGCAGGGGCCGGAGGCGCCTTCTGCAGGACCACACCCAACACGACCGGCGCCGTCACCGTCACGGTTGCCGTGTCCTGGCTGGACACGACCGGTCCGACGGGTGGTGTCGCCGTCACGACGGCCACGTTGACGAGCTGGCCGGTGGCGCTGGCCACGACACTGCAGGTGTAGCGCCACGATTCACCCACGTCGAGGGCCCCGTTGGCGTTGGCGTCGCCGCTGACGAAGGTGACCGGCGAGCACTTGTCGTCGGACACGCTCACGTTTCGCAGAGCGCTGTCGCCCGGATTGGTCACGACGTAGGTGTAGGCGATGGTCTGCCCCGGCTCGGCCGTCGTCCGATCGACGGTCTTCTTGACGGCGATGGCCGGGTTGATGACATCGACGCTGGCGGTGTCGGTGTCGGTCGCCTTGTTGCCATCATCGTCCATCCCCGAGGCAGTGACCACGTTGACAGTGTCGACGGTGAGCGCTGCGGTGCAGCGGTAGTTCCAGGTCTCGCCCGGATCGAGCAGCTTGTCGCCGTCGGTGTCGCCGCTGACGAAGGTCACAGGGCTGCACTTGTCGTCGGTGACCGTGACATTGGCCAGCGACTCCTGCGTCTTCGTGGTGACGGCGTAGGTGTAGGTGACTGTGTCGCCGGAGCGAATGACCGTCGGCGTCGCCGTCTTCCCGACCAGGATGCCGGGCAGCACATCGGTGAGGGTG
>JBKJLN010000213.1:0-5028 GCA_046596935.1 Acidimicrobiales bacterium | reverse complement strand
TGATCGGAGTGGCCCCGTTCAAGGCTCGCGGCTTCCACGCTTCGATGGCGGCCCCCATTTCGCATGACGGAAGGGTCATCGGTGGCATCTCCATTCACTCGGCGTCCCCGGAGCGGCGGTTCGAGCCGGAAGAGGTCGAGGTCTTGGTGCTGCTGGCGGAGTACGCGGCGGTCGCCATCACGAACGCCTTCGCCTACCGCCAGATGTCCACCGAACGCGAGCGGTTCCTCGCCCTCGTTGAAGCCATGCCCGATGGACTGGCGGTGGTGGAAGGAGGCGTGGTGACGGCGTGGAACGTGCGAGCCGCGGAGCTGACCGGCCAGCTGGCCTCGACTGTCATCGGCAAGCCACCCCCGTTCGACCTCGCCGCTGCGAGCGATGGCCACGAGGTCCCGGTGAAAGGCGACCGGGCGAGATGGCTCGAGACGGTGTGCTCCGACCTGCCGGACGGGGACGGGCACGTCTACTTGCTCCGGGACATGACCGAGCAGCGCGAACTCGAGCAGGCCAAAGACCTCTTTTTCGCGACCACGAGCCACGAACTCAAGACGCCGCTGACGGTGGTGAAGGGGCTGGCGTCGACACTGCACCAACACTGGGATCGCATGTCGGTGCGCGACCGCGTCGACTCCTTGGAAACCATCGAGCGCAGATCCGAAAGCCTCGCCCGGCTCATCGACCGCATCCTGGTGGGCAGTCGGGTGCAGGCCGGCGCTTTCAGCGTGTCTGCAACCCCGGTCGACCTCCATCCGGTCGTCGCCGACGTGGTGCGAGGGTTCGGCGCGGCCGCCGGAGCGACCCACTTGGTGCGGGCGGCGTTGCCGGACGACCTTCCGCTCGTGGCCGGTGATCGCCAAGCGCTCGACACCATCCTCGGTCACCTCATCGAGAACGCCATCAAGTACTCACCCGATGGTGGCGAGGTCGTGGTCTCCGCCTCGATCGTCGAAACCGACGGCGCGGCGCCGATGCTCGAACTCATCGTCGATGACGAGGGGATCGGTATCCAGGGGGACATCGAGCCGCTCTTGTCGCCCTTCGTTCAAGGCGACGGTCGCACGACACGCCGTTTTTCGGGGGTCGGCCTCGGCCTCTACATCGTGCGCGAACTCGTCGAGGCCCAAGGTGGTGTGCTCACCGCCGGGGCCCGAGCCGACAAAGGCACTCGCTTCTCCTTCACGCTTCCGCTCTCTGCGACTTGAGGCGCGTGGCATAGGTGCCATCGGCTGCCCATCGTCGGATGCGCGCCAGATCGCCGATCATCTGGCGGGTATCGCGGCCGAGCCGGACGCTCGACGAGGTGGCGTTGGCAACGGTCACGGCCACTTCGACGATCTCAACGCCCATGAGTTCAGCCAGACGAAAGAGCTCGACATCGAAGGCAAAGCCCTCGACCAGGCCGGCGAGGAAGAGCTGCTTCGCCAACGGGCCGTCGAAGGCTTTCATGCCGCACTGGGTATCGCGATAGCGGCCGAGGACCACCAGTTGCGACAGGAGATTGAAGATGCGTCCGCTCACCTCCCGCAGGCGACGGCCACGGATCAGCGTGACCGTCTCGACGTGCTTGCGGTTCCCAGCGACGAATTGCGATCCGCGCTCGACCTCGGCCAGGAACGCCAGGAGTTGCTCGGGCGGGTACGACAGGTCGGCGTCGGTGTAGGCGATGGTTCGGCCTCTAGCGACAGCCATGCCAGATCGAAGGGCCGCACCCTTCCCGCGGTTCGGCGCGAGGCGCACGACCCGGTCGGCTCCCGCTTCTTCGGCGACGTCGGCGGTGGCATCAGTCGAGCCGTCGTCGACGACGACGATCTCCACGTCGGCCGTGCCGATCTCAGCCAACGCGCCACGCAGAGCAGCGACGGTGGCGGCGATGCGAACCTGCTCGTTGTAAGCGGGAACGACGACACTCAGGCGGGGAATCACGCCGTGGGTCGCGACTCCCAGGTCGTCGACAGATCATCCGCGTCGACCGCCGACGCCTGACCGTCGTCGACGAGCTTGCGCAGATGAGCCCACAGCGAGAAGCGGGCGATCGGGTAGAGCGACTCGCTCACGTCGGCGTAGACCGCCGGCACCAGATCCTCGACGGAGATGGGTCGCCCGGCCGCAGCCAGCGCCTTGGCCACCGACGCCTCTCTGGCCAAGCGATGGGTGACGTACTCATCGATCTTGGCTGCGGGGTCGACGATCAGGTCGCCGTGGCCTGGTGCGATCGTGGCGACCGCAAGCGCTCGCACCCGCTCGAGGGCCCGCAAGTAGGCCGACATGTCGCCGTCGAGGGGGCCGATCACCACCGTCGAACCGCTCATGATGTGATCGCCGGAGAACAGCATCTGCTCTTCCTCGAGCAGGAAGCACAAGTGGTTGCTGGCGTGGCCCGGCGTGTGCACGGCCCGCAGGTGGAACCCCGACCCCTCGATGACCTCGCCATCACCGAAGGGGGCATCGGGAACGAACCCGTCGCGCTCGTCGTACCCGAGCACCTTGACAGAAGGGTCGAGGCGTTGGCGGAGCGGGCCAGCGCCAGGCGAGTGATCGGAGTGTGTGTGGGTGACGAGGATCCACCGGATGCGGCCCTCGCCGGCGGCAACGACGGCGTCGAGGTGCTCGGGAATGTCCGGGCCCGGGTCGATGACGAGGATGTCCTCGGTGCCGACGAGGTAGGTGTTGGTCCCCGGGCCTGTCATGACACTCGGGTTCGGGGCAACGATCCGCCGAACACGATCGCTGAGTACGACGGTCGTTCCCGGCGTCATGTCGGTCATCCCGCATCCTCCACGCGGATCGGGCCACCCGGACGTCCGGGAAGCGGCACGCCGTCGGGAAGCGCCGCCAGGGCCTCGTCGTACCCCGGGTCGCTCGGGAGCAAGATGCGCATCCCGCCCTCGTCGTGGACGATGCGCGGCAGGATGGCCGGTACGGCGCTGATCGACTGCGCGTGGGCCAGCAGATCGGCCGAACGCTCGAAGGGCCCGATGGCCTCGAGGTTCTTGATGGTCGGGAAGATCAGGTCGAGTTCGCCCCGGCGGTGACGCTCGAGGGCATCGAGCGGGCGCACCCAGAGGTTGGCGATGGTCTCGCGATCGTCGTGCAACGGCACCTGCTCAGCGGGCGCAGCCGCCACGAAGAACCGCGTGTCGTACCGGCGCGGGGGGCCAACCGGGGTGATCCAATGGCTGAAGTAGTGGATGCGATCGACGTCCAGACGGAGACGTTCGAGTTCGCAGATCTCGATGAGCCGCTTCTCGCCGGCGTCGACGACCCGACGGTGCTCGACGAAACGAGCGGCGGTGTCCGGGTCGGCAAAGGAGATGACGTGATGGTCGCCTTCGGGCACGGCCAGCAGGACACCGGCCTCCTCGAAGCTCTCGCGGATGGCTGCGACCCAATAGGCGAGGCCACCGTGGGCGATGCCCAGCTGTTCGCTGGCGGCCTCATCGCTGCGACCCTGACAGATGCGTTCGAGATCGGCGTGACGATCGGCCTCGTCGACGGCTCCGCCGGGAAACACATAGGCCCCGCCGACGAAGTCGGAGTTGAGATTCCGCCGAAGCATGAACACTTCCATGCCGTCGCCCGTATCCCGCACGAGCATGACGGTTGCTGCGTCTCGCATCTGCACCTGCGTCGGATCGAGAGCCATTCAGCCGACCGAGGCGACGCGCGAGAGCGGGGCGACGAACACCGGCGGAGCCTACCTGTGCCGTACGCTGCAGCCGATGGCCCTGCGCACCCGCGAACCGGAGACGGTGCCCGTGTTCGACCAGGATTACCGACCGCCTCCGTGGCGGGAACGACTGGTCCCGAAGACGATCCTCGGCATCGTCATGTTGATCCTGGCCACCGCCATCGGATCGGCCTTCAGCGGCACCGTGCTCTACGCCTATTACGACTACCGGCTCAGCGGCAACGAGGACCGGATCGGCAAGTTCACCGAAGGCTTCGACACCCGCTTCCAGACCGCCCTCGACACCATCGCCGCCGAACGCGAGGCCGCCAAGACCGAGGTGCGCAAGGAGCTCGAGCCGATCAAGAAGATCCGTGCCGAAGGTGAGACGCTCGACGCCCTCGTCACCAAGGTGGAGAAGTCGATCTTCTTCGTCACCACCCTCGACGAAGCCGGCCAGCCCTCCGTCGGGTCGGCCTTCGTCGTCGCCTCCGACGGCGAACAGACCCTCCTGCTGACGTCCTTCAACACCGTGCGCGCAGCCACCCGAACCCCGGGCCCGCCGGTGAAGGTTCGCAAGGGCGACCAGGAGTCTCCCGCCACCCTCGTCACCTGGCAGGAGGAGAAGGACCTCGCCCTGCTCGTCGTGAAGAAGGGCAATCTGCCGAAGCTCGAGTTCGCCGGCAAGGAGCCGGTGCTGAAGACCGGCGAACGCATCTTCGCCGTGTCTGGCCTCGGCGCCGCCGGTGGCGCTATCAGCCAAGGCTTCGTCGCCGACGTGTCCTCGGCCGGCATCCAACACGACGCCGCCATCGGGCAGGCGTTTCAGGGCGGCCCGCTTCTGAACAGCGACGGCAAGGTGTTGGCGGTGTCCTCTCGGGCATACGCCCCGTTGGGGTTCACGACCGACGCCGTGTTTTTCGGCGTGCCGATTCGGGTCGCTTGCGAGAAGGTGTTGAAGTGTCCTGATGGGGCGGATCCTTCGGCTGGGTCGAAGCCCTAACGGCTGAGTCGTCCCAGTCCCGCTCCACCCCGGCGGGTCCTGTCCCTCTGGATCCTTCCCACACAGGGGACCCTCCCACTTCGTGGGTCCCTCCCTGTGCGGGCCCCTTCCTACGGGCCACCCGCCGGGGTTCCGCTGGTCTTTCGGCCTCGCCCGGCCGCAGCCTCGCCTGGCGGTGGCTTCGCCCCCGCCGGCGATTCGTTGGGGGGTGGTGCAGTTAGGGGATCAGGGGGCGGGTTGTTGTGGTCGTGGCTGGCGGTCGCGTGGTTGACGTTGTGCTGGTGGCTGTTGGCGGGGTGGTGGTTGTTGTGGTGGAGGTGGTGGTGGCGGCGAAGGGGGATGGGGTTTCGGCCTTGGG
>JBKJLN010000154.1:0-2510 GCA_046596935.1 Acidimicrobiales bacterium | reverse complement strand
ATGGGGGTATTCCCAAGAGCGCGTCATGCCGCCTCATCCGTCGCTTGGGCCACGTCCTCTGCGACGAGGTCGCCGTTGATGGCGATCGCGGCGGCCGAGGCGGCGCCGGCGGCCGTGATCACCTGCGCTCGAGGGTCGATGGCATTGCCGACAGCCCAGACCCCACTAGCGCTGGTGCGGCCGGTGGTGTCGACGAGGGCGAAGCCATCCGGCCCGACATCGCAGCCGAGGCCTGCCAGGAGCCCGTCCGGCCGCGGCAAGTTTCCAGGACGGATGAACACTGCGGCCCGTGAGATCACTCGACCGTCGGTGAGCTCGACACCCGTGAGCCGGTCGCCTTCGACGACGATCCGGTTCACCCGCCCCCGCACGACCGGCACCTCCCGAGCGGCGAGTTGGTTCTCGTCGGTCTCCGACAGGTCGTAGTCGTGGGCGAAGAAGACGACGTCGTCGGACCACTGCCGGATCAGCAACGCATGTTGGACCGCTCCCGCCTGCGTGCCGAGCACCCCGAGTGGCTGGTCGCGGACCTCCCACCCGTGGCAGTAGGGACAGTGCAGAAGGTCTCGGCCCCATCGATCGCGGACGCCGGGGATGTTCGGCAACTCGTCGGCGACGCCGCTGGCGATCAGGACCCTCCGGGCGGTGAGCACGTCGCCGCCGGCGAGACGGACAACGAAGCCCGGATCGATCCCGACCACACGATCGGTTCGCACCTCGACGCCATAGCCACGGACCTCCGTCCGTCCCGCGGCGAGGAAGTCCAAAGGAGGCATTCCGTCGCGTGACAGGAAACCTTGCATGTGCGCAGCCGGGGCATTCCGGGGGGAGCCGACGTCGATGACCACCACCCGTCGCCGGGCACGACCGAGGACCAACGCGGCGCTGAGCCCGGCTGCGCCGCCGCCGACGATCACAACATCGAAGCGCGTCTTGGGGGTCCGCACGGAGGGAAACGCTTCGGTCTCCGCTCGAGCGGCCGTCCCGACCAGCTCACCCACGGCGGAACGAAAGACTTTGAGCCCCCGATCGCTCTCGGACGCAACGGCGCCCAGTTCGGACAGAACACTCGCCTCCTCCGGATGCGCCAACACAAACGAGAGCGCCTGTGCCATGGCGGCGGAGATGTCGTCTCGAGCTTCGGCCACCAAGTGGCGGCGGGTCATCGAGTGATACGGGTTCACGGTGAACGTCACGGGATCCTCCTACGAGCGTCGGTTGTTACCCGGACCTTGCGCCCGACGGCTGCCGGAAGACTGACGTGGCCCTGAACGAGACATCAGCGTCGTGACAGCGATGGGACAGCGGATCCCGTCACGGTGACGACATGAACACGACCACTGCCCTTACAACCCCCGATCGGCGCCTCCGATGAGCGCCTCGACCTATCCGGTCCGCTTCGACGTCGACTACCCCGATCGACCGCTCGACCGCGCCAGCACCGCGTTTCGCCTCTTGGCCGCGCTTCCCGTCCTGTTCCTGCTCGGAGCCGTGTCCGGCGGCGTGTGGGGATGGTCCGGGGACAACTCCGCCGCCGTTGCCGGCGCCGGCGGTCTCCTTTGCTTCGGACCGGCGCTCATGATCGTCTTCCAGCAGAAGTACCCGCGCTGGTGGTTCGACTTCAACCTCGAGCTGCAGCGCTTCACGAACCGGGTGTGGGCCTATGTGGCGCTCATGGACGACCGGTACCCGTCGACCACCGATCGACAATCCGTCCGGCTCGACTACGACTACCCCGACGTCCCTCGCGACCTCAACCGCTGGCTCCCGCTCGTGAAATGGCTCCTCGCTGTTCCCCACTTGTTGGTGCTGGCGGTCCTCACCGCTGCAGCCGTCATCGCCGTGATCGGTGCCTGGGTGGCCATCCTCGCCACGGGTCGGTACCCGAGGTCGATCTTCGATTTCGTCGTCGGCGTGTTCCGGTGGCAGAACCGGGTCATCGGGTACGCGGTCACCCTCGTGACCGACGACTACCCGCCCTTCAGCCTCGCGTGACGAGGAGTCATGTCCCGCCGACAACGACACCTCGACGCCCTGCGCGACCTGTGCGACGCAGGCGCCGCCGCCCGTGCGCTCGACCTCGCGTTCGAGCACTTCGCGGCGTTCGGGCGCGACGAGGAAGTCGTCGACCTCCTTGCGGTGGCCATCGACGCTGCGCACGAAGCCGAGGATGTCTGCCGACGGTTCCTCGAGCTTCGGTGTCGGAGAGCTGACGGCACCTCGCAGCGAGAACCTTGACGATCGGCGGTACCGTCGTTCCTATGCGCATCTCGATGCTCGGTGATCTCGAGGCGCACAACGAAGACGGAACGGACATCAACGTCACCGGCACCAAACAGCGCGCCCTCCTCGCCGTGCTCGCATTGCACGCCGGCCGCCCGATCCCCACGGATCAGCTCGTCGACGCCTTGTGGGGACAAGACCCGCCGCCGGCCGTCCGCAACGGTCTCCAAGGGCTCGTCTCGAAGCTCCGCCGTGCACTCGGGTCGCCGACCCTTGTCGCCATGCGG
>JBKJLN010000017.1:0-4286 GCA_046596935.1 Acidimicrobiales bacterium | reverse complement strand
CTTCGGGTGCCCCCAGAGCGGCGAGTCGGCGGGCAGCGGCTCGATTTCGGTGACGTCGAGCGCAGCCGCGTCGAGGGAGGTGCCGGCGTCGAGCGCCGCCAGGAGGGCGTCCTCGTCGACCAGGGCGCCTCGGGCGATGTTGACCAACAGGCTCCCGGGTTTCATAGCGGCCAGGAACGTGGCGTCGACGAGGTGTCGCGTCTCTGGGGTGGCAGGGGCCGCGAGGACGACGACGTCGGCGCTGGCCAAGGTCGCAAGGACGTCGGCGGGCGAGATCATCCGATCGACCGGCTCGGACCCCGTGGGTGAGCGACGTACCCCGATCACCGTGGCGCCGAAGGCCCTGGCCCGGACGGCGACCGCCGCGCCGATGCTCCCCAGCCCGTAGACGAGCCAGGTGGTGGTGTGGATCTCCCGGAACTCGTGGCGACGCCACGCCCGATCGGCCGCCGACGCCGCCCACTCCTCGGGCCGCTGGTAGTGGTCGAGCACCGTCCGAAGCACGAACTCGCTGATCGGGATGTCGGTGACGTGGCTCGTCGTGAGTCGAATGCCCTTGCGCACGAGCTCGGCGAACACCGGAGCGTCGACGCCGGCGGCGGGGGACTGGACCCACCGCAACGTCTCGCTCTTGCGGAGGAAACCGAAGAAGGGCCGCAGCGGCGCTCCGGGGTCGAACAGGTCGGCCGTGGGCCAGGCCACTTCCGGCGTGGCGTCGGCCCACTCGACGCCTCCTTCGAGGGTGCCGTCGTCGCTCATCACCAATGGAGTCACGTCCTTCGGAAGGCGCTCGCCGAAGCGTCGGTAGGCCCGGGACGTCAACAGGATCTGCATGGCGTCTCTTACCACGGCTGTTTCGGAGCAGTCGTGGAGGGAATGGGTCCGGGAGCGCCACGACCAACAGGAGACCTTTCATGCCCCAACTGCTCGCCGAAGTCCGCTGGGATCAGGGGATCGAGAACGCCTGGTCCTCGATCGTCACCTTCGTGCCCCGCCTGCTCGGGTTCTTGCTCATCCTCGCCATCGGTTACTTCGTCGCCAAGGCCATCGCGACCATCATCGACAAGGTGCTCGAGCGGGTCGGTTTCGACCGTGCCGTCGAGCGGGGCGGCATCCGCCAGGCCCTGGCCTCGTCGAAGTACGACGCCAGCGACATCGTGGCCAAGCTCGTCTTCTACACGCTGTTCCTCTTCGTGTTGCAGCTCGCCTTCGGCGTGTTCGGCGCCAATCCGATCAGCGATCTCATCGCCGGAGTGATCGCCTTCCTGCCGAAGTTGTTCGTCGCCATCGTCATCGTGGTGGTCGCTTCGGCCATCGCCGCCGCCGTGAAGGACATCGTCGGCAACGCCCTCGGCGGCCTCTCCTACGGAAAGACCCTGGCGACTGTGGCCTCGGTCTCCATCCTGGTCCTGGGCGTCTTCCTCGCCCTCAACCAGATCGAGATCGCCCCCGCCATCGTGAACGGCCTCTTCTACGGGATCCTGGCCGTGATCGTCGGATCGGCCGTCATCGCCATCGGTGGCGGTGGCATCCAGCCGATGCGAGCGCGGTGGGAGCAGGCTCTGAACAAGGTCGACGAGGAGGCTCCGAAGATCAAGGAGCAGGCTCGTCAAGCGACGGCCGTCCGTGGCACCGGCAGCGTCGACCTCCGGGACGTCACCACCACCATCCCCGTCACGGGGACCGACGAGACGGTCGTTCCGGCCGTCAGCGGGGTCGGTGCGACGGCTGCGACGACCCCCACGGAGATGCCGATGCAAGATCGAATTCGACAGGAATTGCGCGATCGCAACCGCTGAACATCACGCGTCGTAGTGAGAAACGGCCCTTCGGGGCTGTTTCTTCACGTTTGGGGCCGGATTCTCACTCAAGGTGGGAAAGGTCCTCGCCGAAGAAGATGGAGCAAGTTCACTTCACCCACGAAACGGCAAACCCAGGGAAACCCGGGGACGCAAAGCCAACGGACCTATCGAGATCACCGCCTGCGGAACTGGCGATCTCCAAGGCAGCCGAGCTACCGAATGGGGGCCTCGCCTCCCGTGGGAATCGATCCACTGGAGGAATGCCATGTTCGCTCGCCGTTTCCTGCTCGCCGTCACCGGCGCACTCGTCGCCCTTTCGCTGCTCGGAGTCGGCTCGGCCGCCTCCGCCGGGGCCGAGGAGGACACCCGGGCCATGGAGAACGACTTCATCGCCCGGATCAACGACCTCCGGGCCTCGCAGGGCATCGCTGCCCTCGCCACCGACGCAGGCCAGCTGCACAATGTGGCCGTGTCCTGGGCCGGTTCGATGGCCGATGCCGGCAGCATCTCGCACCGCCCGAACCTGGCCGACGTCGCCCCCTCCAACTGGGTCCGACTCGGTGAGAACGTGGGTGTCGGGTCCACCGTCGAGTCCCTCCACAACGCCTTCGTCGCCTCGCCCGGCCACTACCGCAACTTGGTCGACCCGGCGTTCTCCACGATCGCTGTCGGGGTCATCGTCCGGGACGGCCGCATCTTCGTCACCGAGAATTTCATGACGGTCTCGGGTTCGGCTCCTCTGTCCTCTGCTTCGGCTTCCGGTGACTCCAGCGCCGCTCCGGCCCCCTTCGCGGTCGCCGCTCCCGAGCAGGCCCCGGCGTGCTCGGGCAAGAAGTGCAAGGCCGCTCGTCGGGCGCCCCGCAAGTCGGTTCGTCGCCCCGCCCGCCGCTAGTCGGCTTCGCTGCACCCAGCTTCGCTCGAATCGCTGCCCCGGCCGCCTGGCCGGGGCAGCGTCGCGTTGCTGGTCGGTCTCGCTCTGCGTCCCTGGCGCTCCTTGCCGCTCGGTAGCGTCGGGGCATGTGTCGCAACATCACCACCCTGCGAGGGCTCGAGCCGCCGCCGACTCCCGTCGAGATCGAGGCGGCGGCGCTGCAGTACGTCCGCAAGGTGAGTGGGGTGCAGAAGCCGACGGAGGCGACGGCGGCAGCGATGGCCGATGCGGTGCGGGCGGTATCCGCAGCGACCGCGCAGCTGCTCGTCCAGCCCCCACCCCGAAAGAATCCGCCGACAACGGTCCCGCCCCTCCGCCGGCCCGCCGTGCGGGCTCGGCTCGGCCTCGACGGTGGACCCGGCTGAGCGACCGTCTCGGCAGACGTACGCTCCCGGCATGATCGATCGCGACGTCGAAATTCCGACCGCAGACGGCACGATGAACACCTTCGTGACCCATCCCGAAGAGGGCGGCCCCCATCCGGTCGTGTTCTTCTACATGGACGCCCCCGGCAAGCGGGAAGAACTCCATGACATGGCCCGGCGGTTGGGCACGGCCGGGTACTACGTCATCCTGCCGAACCTGTACTACCGATCGACCCGGGAGTTCAACGTCTTCTCCGGCGATCCGTCCCACACGCGCGAGCGGCTCTTCGAGTTGATGATGGCGCTCGACGACGGCCTGATCGCCAGCGACACGGCCGCGCTCTTCGAATTCGTGGATGGCGACGAGGCCGCCGACTCGAGCCGGATCGGCTGCATGGGCTACTGCATGAGCGGCCCGTTCTCTTTCGCCATGGCCGGTCGGTTCCCCGAGCGCATCAAGGCGGCGGCATCGCTGTACGGGGTCCGCCTCTTCGGCGACGGATCGCCAGCGGCTCTGGCCGACAAGGTCAGAGGGGAGCTGTACTTCGCCTGCGCCGAGCACGACGAATATGCCCCGAAGGAGATGGTCGACGGCTTGGAGGCGCACCTCCGGACCACCGGCGCCAACGCACGCGTCGAGTGGTACCCGGGAACCCACCACGGCTTCGCCTTTCCGACCCGCGGCGGCGTCTACGACAAGGTCTCGGCGGAGCGCCACTGGGAGCGCCTCCACGCCCTCTTCGATCGCAATCTGCGTCCGAGGGCGTGACCCTCGCCGACGAGATCCCTCCGCTCGTCGACGCCGATTCGCTCTTCGACACCTTCGCCTCGTGGACCGAGGGTCGGGGGCTCGCCCTCTATCCGGCGCAGGAAGAGGCGATGATCGAGATCGTCTCCGGTGCCAACGTCATCCTCAGCACGCCGACGGGCTCGGGGAAGAGCCTGGTCGCCATGGGCGCCCATTTCGCCGCCCTGGCAACCCGCCGTCGCACCTTTTACACGGCTCCGATCAAAGCGCTGGTGTCGGAGAAGTTCTTCGATCTCTGCGGCGTCTTCGGCACGGCCAACGTCGGAATGATGACCGGCGATTCGAGCGTCAATGCCGGTGCTCCGATCATCTGTTGCACGGCCGAGATCCTCGCCAACATCGCCCTGCGGGAGGGCGTCACGTCGAAGGTGGAGTCGGTG
>JBKJLN010000433.1:0-9054 GCA_046596935.1 Acidimicrobiales bacterium | reverse complement strand
CACAAGTCTCCTACCCGGTGCCGAGGTCGACCTTGGCGGCCCCGAGAAAGCGCTGGCGCGCCGCCTCGAACTTGGCGATGTCCGCGGTCAGGGCCTCAGACGAACTTCGAATCCACTCGTTCACGTCGACAGAGTCGGTGTCCCAGGCGAAGGCATCGAGCGCGACGACTGCCGCGTACATCTCGGTTGCCGCCTGGCCGACATCCTTCTTCTGGCCGAGCAGCCAGATTTCGGCCGCCAGATGGCTCATCTCGTCCGTCGGGCCCAGCGATGGCCCGTCTTCGGGTCGGATACCCTTCCGATCCGCGTCCTGAACGAAAGCGCGCTGTCGCATCAGGATGCGCACGTGCTCGTCGGCCTCGCGAAGCAGGGTCGCGAACCGCTCGCGCTTCAGGTCGATGAAGCGGGTCCGGTCCTGGTACGCGTGTCTTCTGGATTCGACGATGAGCGCGAACAACCCCGTTACCAGCGCGCCGGCCAGGCCGCCGCCGACGAACGCGATCAGAAGAGATTCGAGCGGCGTCATCGCGGCAAGTGTTGCACCGGCCGCGGGTCCGATCGTCGCATCATTCGTCGGCCCCTTCGTGGCCGCGGCGATCCCCGAGAGCGGGGATGCCGAGGAGCGCGTCGATCGCGGCGAGATCCCCTTCGACCGGAGCGGACCCGCTTGCCGCCCGTGCGTCGACGACGGCGGTGGCAGCCGGTGTGTCGAGGTCGTGCATGAGTGCGGCGCGCAGCCCATCGAGGATGCCGGTGGTCCCTGCTGAGCGTCTGCGGGAGGCCCAGGCGCTCCAGCTCGCCAGACGCTGCTGCGCTTCGGCGAGGAGATCGTCCGTCCACTCCCAGTCGTCGCGGGAGCGCTGCGAGAGCACAGCGAGCCGGATCGCCCGCGCGTCGACGCCGGAGCCCACGAGCGAGGAGACGCGCACGAGGTTGCCGAGGGACTTGCTCATCTTCTCGCCGCGGTAGGCCACGAGCCCGGTGTGCGAGTACAGGTTCGCGAGGGCCCGCCCGGTCAGCGCAGCCGTGTGGCCCGCGCTGAACTCGTGGTGCGGGAACACGAGGTCTGAACCACCACCGTTCACCGTGAGCGGCGCGTCGAGGAACTCCTGCGCGATGACCGAGCACTCGATGTGCCAGCCCGGCCGGCCTGCGCCGAGCACGGTCTCCCAGCTCGGCTCGCCGTCGCGCGCGCCGCGCCACAGCAGCGGGTCGAGGGCATCGCGCTTGCCTGGCCGCTCCGGGTCGCCGCCGCGCTCCGCGAAGAGATCGAGCATGGTCGGGCGGTCGAGGTTGCTCAGCTGGCCGAGGTGCCATGGCGAGGAGGCGGCGGCCGCAGCGATGTCGAAGTAGATGTCGTCATCGACGCGGTATGCGCTGCCGCGGTCGAGGAGGCGGCGCACGGCATCCGAAACCTGCGCGATCATCTCGGTCACCGCGACGTAATGGTCGGGCGGGATGACGCCGAGGCTCTCCATGTCGCGCCGGAACAGTTCGGTCTGCTCCGCGGCGAGGGTACGCCAGTCGACGCCGGTCGCCGCTGCGCGCTCGAGGAGGGGGTCGTCGACATCCGTCGTGTTCTGCACGTAGCGTACGTCGTAGCCGGCGTCGAGCCAGAGACGGATGAGGGTGTCGTAGGCGAGGTAAGTTGCGGCGTGGCCGATGTGGGTAGCGTCGTATGGCGTGATGCCGCACACATACAGGTCGGCGACAGCGATCGGACGCGCCTCGACGAGCTGTCGCGTCGCGGTGTCGTAGACCCGGGGAACGGGGCCATGCCCTGGCAGCCGTGGAACGACGGGACGGCTCCAGGATCTCACCGCACAAGACTAGCGCTGCACGACGTGTCATAGCGCTGCACGACGTGTCATTTCGACCCGCTCGTGGTCTACCTCGACGACTTCGTCCCCGAGACTGCGGGCACCTCCCGCGAAACGGTTTCGTCCGCGGTCCAGCTACAAACGGTGCGCCTGCCCGCTCGGGGAAGCCTATGTCCGCCCTCGAGCGCAGACGAACCGATTGACCTCTGCCTCCGTTCGATGCGTTCCCGGTCGGCGCTACCGGGCGGCGGCCGACCGAACTAATAGAGGCACTACCCGTGACACGCGTCCGGGTAGTGCAGACTCTGTCCTGGCGAGGAGTTACCAGCCTGGCGAGGAGTTACCAGCGTTTCTCTTCGCGTTCGACGACGACTTCCTCGTCTTTGTGCTTGCTATCAAGGGCACCGGCTGTTGCGCCTGTCGCAGCGCCGATCGCGCCACCGACGACCGCCCCGACCGGGCCCCCGACGACTGCGCCAACTGCCGCGCCGCCGATGGCACCGGCAACTGCCCCGCCGGCTTCCTCGTCCCCGTGATGCACGCCCTTCTGGATCGTCTCCCGGGTACTGATCGGCGCATCGCTCGTCTCGATGGTTTCTCGCCGGTCGAAGTCGTCGTCCGTCTCGGTCCTTCGTTCGATCGTGCGGTCTTCGGTCATCGTCGTCTCCTTTGGCGATCGGCGCGTCGTGCGCTCCGGGCCACTATGCCAACCGAGACCTTGCTAATGATCGCCCTGTCGAGATCCTGACGTTGCAGTCGCACGGCAGAGGCGCAGGACCAGCGAGCCCCCACCATGGAGCTTCAGCCCGGATCCACCGGTCCACTTCGCCTGCGAGGCGCGGAGACGACGAATCACGTGCCCATCTGAACTGGGAAGATGGCGTTGAGAACAGCCCGGCAACCCGATGGCTCATCGAGGCGATCCTCGACGCTGGTCAGACTCGGCAGCACGGGGGCAGGCCGGCGGGCGTCTGTGGCATGAAGGCACGGCCCCGTTCGATGCGGATGTCGTCACTGGACGTGACGGTCTGCTACTGTGGCCTGCGACCATGACACGCGATCCACGGGAGGACGTCCCAGTAACCGGCGTGCCCCATCGCGCGGCCGACGATGGCGGGGCGGACCACGCGCGGGCCGGGCGAGCGAACGTGGGTTGGCTGCTCATCGCGGTCGTGAGCCTTGCCGGCCTGGTGGCCCTGACCGTGGCCGTGGCGAGCAAGGTCGCCTTCCCGCTCGATCAGTCGTTGCTCGCTCTGGCCCGTAGCTGGGATGGCTGGCCGGACATCTGGCACGCGGTATCGGAATCGGCGAACATCCCGCTCATCGTCATCGGGCTCGGATTCGTGGTCTGGCTCTTCTTGACGAAGCGGCGACGCGAAGCGCTGCTCGTGCTCCTGCTGCTCGTGGCGGTGACCGCGGGAAGCGAGGGCATCAAGCAGGTCGTGGGCCGCGTTCGGCCATCCGGCACCGGCGACGGGATCCCGGGGGTGGTGTTCAGCTACCCGTCGGGCCACGTGCTCGAGGTGTTGTCGATCCTGGGGATCATCACCGTGCGATTCTGGCGCAGTTCCCACGCGACGTGGCTCCGGCTGGCCCTCGCCATCGTCGTGTCGATCGAGGTCGCCCTCGTCGGGGTCGCCCGCCTCGCCTTGAATACGCACTTTCCGAGCGATGTCCTGGCGGGCCTTCTGGGTGGGATCGGCGCGCTGAGCCTCTACGCGTGGTGGGCGAGGCCCGGCGCCTGGGTCGACGAGCCTCCAGCCGACTCGCACGAGGCCGATGCCGCGCCCAAGGGATCCTAGGTGGTCGCGCTGTCTTCGGTCAGCGACGGGTGCTGGGTGGCGCCAGTGGATGGGCAGCGGCGGGACGCGAGTCCAGCGATCAAGGAACCGGACGACCGGCTCGACGGTATCGCCTTGGCCGTCGGATCCAAGATCGGGAACGCCGCATGAGGAGACCTCCGGACGACATCGTCGAGACCGACCCTGAATCGCTGAGCCAGGCCGGGTCAGTGAGGGATTCGGGGTCGACGGTCGACGCCGGGCCGACGACCGAGGCCGGTCCGCTGGGCCGGATCGATCCGGTCAGCCCCACACCGCCGGGAACGGTGCCGCGCCCTCCGCTCGGCGCCGCGACGATGACGGTCGTCGTCGGCTTCGCGGCGTTGGTCGCCATCCTCATCGTATTTGGCTCGATCGCCGAGGCGGTGCGCGCCCAGGAGGTGTTCGGGCTCGACACGTGGGCGACGCCCTTTCTGCACGGCATCGCATCGCCGAGCCTGGATGTGCTGATGAACGCCTTGACGGACATAGGGTCGAGCCTGGTCATCGTCCCGATCTTGTTCGTCGTTGGGGCCTGGCTGCTCCGGAGGCAGCGATACGGTGCCGCGCTCTTCCTGGGCGTCGCGAGCGTTGGCAGTCTCGTCCTTCAGGGGACGATGAAGGTCTTCTTCGCCCGCCCGCGGCCGCACCTCGACTGGGTCCAGCAGGTGCTGTCCGACTACAGCTTTCCGAGCGGCCATACGATGAGCGCAGTCATCTTCTACGTCGCGCTCGCGCTCATCCTGTGGTCCGTGTTCGGCCGCCGGATCGGCGTGATTGCCCTGGCGATCGCCGCGACCGTCACGTTCGGAGTCAGTGTGAGCCGCATCTATCTCGGCTATCACTACCTCACGGATGTGGTCGGCGGACTGCTCGCCGGGATCGCGTGGCTGCTCGTCGTCGGTGCTGCATTCCGGGCTCGACCGACATGGCGGCGGTGGCGCTCTCCAAGCACGCCGAGAACCGGCAGGCCCGACGCTCCTTCGCCATGAGCACGTCGCCCGGGGCCAGTGTGGAGGCCCGAGGGCGACGCGATCGAGCTGGTCCACCGCTGTCTGTCTGAACTCAAATGACACGGAGCCCGTGGTACGTGATCAGCCCGCTGCTCGACGAACCGCCAGGCGCTTCGACGTCGGTCGCTACAGGCGCCCTCGTCGGACACAACAGGGGCCGCTTGCGAGAGGGTGCGCCAGGAAGAGCGATCTGGATCAGCCAGGGAGGGAGCCATGACGACGTACCGGGCGCTCTCCCGGGGAAGCGACGAGTACCCAAGAGAGCCTTGATCAGGCCTTGGGAAACCCTCCTTGCTGCGCCACCTGAAAGCGGTCACGCGCATACGCTTCGGCGCGGTCCGCTTCCAGCACAGTCAGTTCTGCTCGCGCCTGGTCATCCTCGGTTGTCGCTGCAGCGAGTTGGGCCGCCTCCGCGGCTTGGCTTGCCGCGGTCTTGGCGCGCTCGGCCGCCTCCTTGGCCCGAGCGGCCGCGTCCGTCGCCTCGCGGGCGGCTGATTCCGCCTCCACAGCCGCTTCCTCGGCAGTCGCGGCGGCCGTGACTGCCCGAGCGGCGACCGACGCCGCTTCGTGTGCGGCCACCGAATCCCGTTTCGCCGAGCGCCAATCGGCGAGCAGTTCAGACGCTGAACCGTGCTCCGCGTCCCCACTCTTCACCACGCTTGACGTCCTCCGTTCTTACGATCGGCTTCATCTGTTGCCCGCGGACACGTCCGCGTTGAAGGTCGCGAGGTGGTTGCTGGACGTTGGGAACGCCGAGCCACCGTTGGAGCACCGATCCCGCGTCATCTGTAAGCCATTCGAGATGACTTAGCTGCTCCCGACCGTAGCGGACATGTCGCTGTGTCGTCTGTACTCCACCGGACATACGAAGCTTGGTCATATGACATGAGTGCAAGCAAGGTGACATGAGCGCAAGCAAAGGCACGAATGGGCGTGAGATCGACCCGCGAGCAAATCGCTTGCTGCGAGGGCTACCGGACGCCGAGCTCAACCGAATCCGTCCCGCCCTCGAACACGTCCATCTGCCACGGCCGACGGAGCTGGAGGGCGCCAACGAGGAGATCCGCTTCGTTTACTTCCCGACCACGGGAGTGGCGTCCATCGTTGCCATCGATGAGAGCGGCGAGTCGGTGGATACGGCCATGATCGGCAGGGAGGGAATGACGGGTCTCGCGGTCTTTCTGGGCACCGCCCAGTCGCCGCTGAAGACCATCGTCCAGGTGCCACTGACAGGGCTGCGAATGGAATCGGGTGCGCTACGGGAGGAACTCGCCCGGGGTGGCAGGCTCGTCACGCTCCTGCAGCGGCACACCCAAGTCGTGATGATCACCATGGCCCAACTGATCCTGTGCAATCGGATCCATCGCCTGGATCAACGGGCGGCGCGCTGGCTGCTCCAAGTCGACGACCGGGTCGACGAGGCGCCATTCAACGTGACTCAAGAGTTTTTGGCCCAGATGATCGGCGTCCAACGTCCGGCTCTCTCCGTCGCGATGCGCCAGTTCCAGGACGCGGGGCTGGTCCGATACGCGCGTGGGCAAATCAGCATCGCCGACCGCGAAGGACTGCTGGCGAGATCGTGTGGCTGCATCAACGTCATCGCCTCCGAGGCACAGCGGCTCGACGAGATACTCGAGCGCGCTGCCGGCGCGGACTAAATATTGCGAATTGCCTGATTCGGACAGAGATCGCTGTCCTGCACGCGCATCTGGCGGCACTCGAGCCCTGAATCCGGCCAGTCAACTCTGGATCAGGTGCACGTAGCCACCGAGACGTCGTCCTGAGCCGGCCGGTCCCAACGCTCAATTTGGGGTGCTAGGCTGACATTCCCTATCGGCGCCGTCCGATCCTTGCCTTATCGCCTGAGGAGCGCTCGGTCTCGGGGCCGCGGTCGCGAGCTACCGGCTGACCGATGCGGCCTGCGTCAGCGCACGTGACGTCGATCGCGATACCACCTGGATGCCGCGATCAGCGACAGCGCGACAAGGAACGAGAACCCGACCAGGGCCAAGGGGCTGATGCGGCTCTGCTGCGCGGTGATCGGATCGGTGGTGCTCGTGGGCGGAAGTGTCGGGGCAGCCGTTGCCGTGGGTGCCGGCGTTGCACTCGGTGCGGGCGTGGCGCTCGGTGTGGGCGTCGGAGCGGAGCTGGGGGACGGAGAGGGGCTGGCAGCGGCGGCCGTGCTCGTGACGTTCGCGGAGCAGATGACCAAGGCCCCACCGCCGTTGGCCGAGCCATTGCACTGGTTGATCGTGACGCTCCGGGTCGAGAATTCGGTCCCGGTTGCGGTGCAGGTCAGGCCGACCAGCGTCCCGCCGTTCGCGGAGCCGTTGCACTGGGTGATCGTCGCGCCGGTGGTGGTAGCCGGGAATGGGTTACAGCCGGTCGTGATGCCCCCGCCCGAACCGACGCACTGGTTGACCGAGGCGGCCGAGGCTCCCGGGCTGGAGCCGATGAACTCGTTCACGATCTGGACGCTGCAGCGGAGCGTGCCACCCCCGCCATTGATCGCGTTGTTGCACTGCGTGACCGCGGTGACCGGCTCGGTCAGAGAAGTCGTTGTGGTCGAGCAGGCTGCCTGCGGGGCGCCCGCGGCGCCATGACACTCGCGGACCGTGACCGTCGCGGATCCGCCGCTGACCGTGATCCGGTTGACGACGGTGACCTCGCAGATCAGGCCAAGGCCGCCCGTGTTGTCAACGCCGTTGCTGCACGCCGTGGTCGCGGCGATCGTCGCCGCGGATGCACCGCTGGCGAGCGCCAAGGGGGCGAGGAGGAGGAGCCCGCCGGTGAGGAGGATGGCGAGGGAACGACGCATCGGAATCACCTGACTTACAAGATCCACCCAGACCGTGGTGCGTACCACGCGAAACCCGTAGCGAAATATACTACGGGGACAGCGACCAGCCTCGCCTGCCGAGAGCGGATGGCCCGCAAGCTCATAGTGCCTCCCACTCGTCGCGAGTCAGCGCGTACTCGACATCGCCGTGCTCCTCGCCCTCGATCCGGTCTGGCCATGCTTGGTGGAATGTGCGGACGGGGCGCAGGCCCACCTTCGCCATGACCCGCCAAGAGCCGACGTTCACCGCCATCGTCGTGGCGTAGACGCGACGTACGCCGAGCACCTCGAATGCCCTGTGGATGAGTGGCGGCTGCCTTCGGTCGCGTAGCCTTGCCCCCAGGCAGCGGCGGTCAGCCGGTACCCGAGCTCCGGCTCATCGTCGGGGTCCCCCGGCATCGGCCTCAGGTGGAACCAACCCAGGAAGGTTCCGGTCGTCTTCTCGACTGCCGCCCAGAACCCATACCGCTCACCCCGCTCGTAGTAGGCGAGCCACGATGGCAGGTAGTCGTCTCGGATCTCATCTCGCGGTGTCGCCCGGCCGCCGTTGATGTAGCGCATGACCGCAGGGTCGGCGTCCAGCGCGGTGACAAGGTCGACGTCGTCGGGTGTGAACCGACGCAGGATCAGCCGTTCTGTCTCGAGCAGGACGTGCACCAGGCGATGGTAGACGCCGCAGCGCAACGCTCGACGCCGCGAGCGAGCCGCCCATGGCGATCCTGAACGTCGTCTTGACCTCGCCTTCCGCTCTGGTTCGAGCGCGCGGGCGTAGCCTTCGTGCCATGGTTGATCTTGAACCGCGAACGCTGTGCCGCTCCTTCGTTGCCGTGATCGCGGCCTTCGCGCTCGCAGGCTGCGGAAGCGCCCTTGCGAGTGCGCCGCCTCGGCGATCGCCACCTTCACCGCCATCGGCCCTGACGAGCCCGGAGGCTCTCGGTTCGCCATCCGGTTCCATCGTTCCGTGGATCAACGCGACCCCGACGCCGGTCCCGTCACCGACGCCCGTTGCGATCCCTCCCGACACGGCGGCCTGCGCTCCGAACCATCTCACGGCGACGGCTGGCTGGCAGGGCGCGACGGGCCAGATGGTCGGCTGGCTGGCACTGACGAACGTGGGACAGCGCCCCTGCGTCGTGAACGGCAGCCCTCGCCTGATCGGGTTGCGCTCCGACACGACGATCCTTGCGCCCCTCACCTATCAGGCCGGGCAGGACGCCGGACCGGGTAGTTCGACCGGTGCCGCTGGGCCGGTGCTCCTTCGGCCAGGCGATCAGGCCGGTGCGTTCCTGTGGTGGACGAACTGGTGCCCAGCGATGGTCCCGATCGTGACGTCGCTGCTCGTCACGCTGCCCGTGGGCGGGAGCCCCATCGAGGCTCGACCAACCTCGCTCGGCGCGGGCTTCTTTGGGACGCCTCGCTGCGACCAGCCGACAATGCGCTCGACCTTCACCGCGTACGCGTTTGTTCCGGTGACGCCCCAGGAACCGCGCGACGAGCCACAGCTGGCATCGGTGTCGCTATCTGTCCCGCCGTCGGCGACGGCTGGTGAGGATATCGCTTTC
>JBKJLN010000411.1:0-3962 GCA_046596935.1 Acidimicrobiales bacterium | reverse complement strand
GGACGACGCCGTTGAGTTCGTCGTGCAGCGCGACGTTGGCGGTGCGGTCGGCGCGCACGTGTACCTGATGCACGCCGCCGCCATCGAGGGCCTCCTCCACCGCCGGCACCAGAGCAGCGATCGCCCCCACCGGAGTCGTGCCCACGCCGTGGGCGGCGGCGATGCCGGCGAGATCCGCGTCCTGGGGAGTACCGAAGAGTTGTTCGAAGCGTTCGGCCGCCAACGTCGTGGCCTGCGGGAGGAACGAGAAGATGCCGCCGCCACCGTTGTCGACGACGACGAGGACACAGCGCAATCCCCGACGTTGCGCACCGAGCAAGCCCCCAGCGTCGTAGAGGAACGCAAGGTCGCCGAGCAGCCCCACGGTGGCCGACCTCGGGTTGGCGGCGGCCACGCCGAGAGCCGACGACACGATGCCGTCGATGCCGTTGGCGCCCCGGTTGGCGAAGACCCGGTGGGACGACGACGGGTGGCCGAACCACTCGACATCGCGGATCGGCATCGACGATGACACGAACAGCGACACGTCGGCATCGAGGCTCTTGGTGAGGGCCCGGGCAACGCCGGGCTCGGTCACCTCTTCATGCTCGGCCAGGACGGCGTCGATGGAAGCCTGCGCCGCCGATTCGGCGGCGAGCCACCCGTCCAACCATCCAGCGGGCGCGGGATGGACGGCGTCCATCAGCTGGGCGCAGAACGCCGTGGGGTCGGCGTGCACCACGAGGTCGGCACGCCGCTCGGGGTCGGGCCAGCGACCGTAGGGATCGACGACGATCTGCTCGGCATCGTCGAGACCGGTCAGCCACTGGCTCATCACCTTCGACGCCGGGGTCTCCCCGAGCCGCAGCACGCATTCCACCGATTGGGCCTCGACGAACTCCTCCACCCGCAAGAGCGCGTCGGTGGCGGCGATCGCGTTCGCGGCCCCGCGGGCCATCGATCGGGCGTCGGCCAGCACGGGCCAACCAAGAGCCTCCGCCAGGTGATGAAGGGTGGTGCGCCCACACCTTCGTCCGGCGACGATCACCCCACGACGCCCGTTGAGCTGGGTGGCCAACTCTCGACTCGGCGTCGCCGGTGCTCGATCGGCGCGGTGCCAGGCCCGGAAGTCGGGACGTCCCTCGGGGAGGTCGCCCGGCTCGGCCACGAGTGGATCGCGGAAGGCCAGGTTCAAGTGCACCGGGCCGGGGCCGGCGACGTTGGCCGTCGCCTCGGCGACCGCTCGCGATGCCAACGAACGCCACGACGAACGGGGGATCGCCTCGACCACGCCGGGCTCGGCGAACCAGCGCACGGCTTCGCCGTAGAGGTGGCGCTGCACGATCGTCTGGGGAGCGGAGATGCCATGGAGGTCGGGAGGACGATCGGCGGTGCAGACGATCACCGGCACGCAGGCCTGGTGGGCTTCGACCACCGCCGGATGCAGTTCGGCGGCCGCCGTTCCGCTGGTGGTGAGCACGACGGGTGGCCGGTTGGTGGCTTGAGCCAAGCCGACAGCGAAGAAACCGGCCGACCGCTCGTCGAGGATCACGTGCACTCGCAACCAGGAGTTGGCCGCCAGCGCCAACGCCAGTGGTGTCGACCGTGAACCCGGCGAGATGACGGCGTCGGTCACGCCACTGCGCACGAACTCGTCGACCAGCGTCGCCGCATAGGTCGCCTGCAAGGTCACGTCGTCACCCTGGATAGGGTCGGGAGATGGCGCTGCACACCGAGCACGTCGGCGGCGCCGGCTGGCAGGCAGGCCGGGTCGTGCTGGTGCACGGATTCACCCAGACGGGACGCTCGTGGGCGCCGCTGCTCGGGCGATTCGGGAACGACGGGCGCGACGTGGTGACCGTCGATGCGCCGGCCCACGGCCGATCCTCGGACATTCGCGTCGACCTTGAGGAAGGGGCCCGTCTGCTCGGCCAGGTCGGTGGCGACGCCGCCTACGTCGGCTACAGCATGGGGGGACGGCTGGCACTGCACCTCGCCATCGAAGCCCCCGAACACGTGCGTTGCCTCGTGCTCGTGGGCGCAACGGCCGGCATCGACGACGCCGCCGAGCGCGCCGCACGGCGCGCTGCCGACGAAGCGCTGGCGCGGAACCTCGAGCGCGACGGCCTCGACGTCTTTCTCGAAAGGTGGTTGGCCAATCCGTTGTTCGCCACCCTGCCTTCCGATCGCGCCGGGCTCGACGATCGCCGGAGCAACACCGTGGACGGACTCGCCGCCAGCCTCCGTCTCATGGGCACCGGCACCCAGGAGCCGCTGTGGGACCGGCTCGCCCGCCTGGCGATGCCGGCGTTGTTCGTTGCCGGCGAGCGCGACGAGAAGTTCACGGCGCTGGCCCATCGCTTGGCCGGCGCGTGGGGTGGGCCGGCGAGGATCGGCATCGTCGCGGGAGCCGGCCACGCCTGCCACCTCGAGCAACCGGATGCGTTCTGCGACCTGGTGCTGCCGTTCCTCGACGAACACGCCGGTCGTTAGCGAACCACGAGCACGGCGCTGAGCAACAACCCGTAGGCCAGTTGCACCTGCCCCGTCCGCACGAGCACCGGGATCAGGTCGCGACCGCGAGCACCCCGCCGCACGGCTCCGACCGCGGGAATGGCGAGCACGAGCGCGAGACAGGCGAGGGGGGCCAGCGGACGGACGATCGCCAGCAGGGCCGAGGCGCCGATGGGGATGAGGGTGAGGAGGACGATGTAGAGCACCCGCGTGTCCTGATCGCCGAGGCGAACGGCCAGTGTCCGCTTTCCTGCTGCCGTGTCGGTCGGGATGTCGCGGAGGTTGTTGACCACCAACAACGCCGTGGCCAACGCTCCGACCGGAATGCTGGCCCCGACCGCCAGCCAGGTCACCGCCTCGACGTGGACGTAGGCCGATCCGACCGTCGCCACCAATCCGAAAAAGGTGAAGACGAAGACCTCCCCCAGCCCTGCATACCCGTACGGCCGAGGACCGCCGGTGTAGAGCCATCCGGCGGCAAAACACGCTGCCCCGACCAGGATCAACCACCACGTGACGGTCGCCGCCAGCGCCAGCCCGGCGACGGCCGCGACGCCGAACGACAGGAAGGCAGCCCGCTTCACGGCTGCCGCGGGCTTCAGTCCGGAGGCCACGAGGCGGACCGGACCGACCCGCACGTCGTCGGTGCCCCGAACGCCGTCGGAGTAGTCGTTGGCGAAATTGGTGGCGATCTGCACGGCCAGCGACACCGTCAACGCCGCGAGAGCGCGCCACCAGATCACACTTCCTTGACTGAAGGCGACCGCCGTGCCCACGGCCACGGGAACGACCGCCGCCGGCAACGTTCGAGGCCGCGCTCCTGCGACCCACGCAGAGGCCACGGCTATCCGCTCTGGGCGACGCGCATTGCTGACGACGCGGGCATCACGGGCGGCGTGGGAACCGGGAGAAGTCGGGGACCCGCTTCTCCTTGTAGGCGTTGCGGCCCTCCTGCGCCTCCTCCGACATGTAGAAGAGGAGGTTGGCGTCGTGGGCCAACTGCTGCAGCCCGGTCAGCCCGTCCTCGTCGGCGTTGAAACTCGCCTTGAGCAGGCGGAGGGCGAAAGGCGAGAGACGGAGCATGTCTTCGCACCACCGCAACGTCTCGACCTCGAGATCCTCCAGCGGCACCACGGTGTTGACGAGGCCCATGTCCCTCGCCTCTTCCGGGCCGTATTGGCGACAGAGGAACCAGATCTCCTTGGCCTTCTTCGGTCCGACGAGGCGCGAGAGCACCGACGCCCCGAAGCCCCCATCGAAGGAACCGACCTTGGGACCGGTCTGGCCGAAGCGGGCGTTGTCGGCGGCGATCGTCAAGTCACACACGACGTGGAGCACGTGTCCCACGCCGATGGCGTAGCCGGCGACCATCGCCACCACGGGTTTCGGTAACCGTCGGATCTGCACGTGGAGATCGGTGACGTGGAAGCGGCCGACGCCCGATTGGCCGAGGGCATCGTCGTGGAGGT
>JBKJLN010000304.1:0-4063 GCA_046596935.1 Acidimicrobiales bacterium | reverse complement strand
CTTGTCGACCGTGAGTGTCGCCGTCTTGCGGACGTTGGTGTAGGCGACCGTCTGAGTGGTTGCCGTGTCGGCGTCGATGGTCACTTGGCTGCTGGCGGGCGATGACGACGGCGTATAGAAGGTGTTCGACTCCTCGGTGACGGTGCACACCGTGCCCGTCGGGATCCCGGTGATGTTGGGGCTTGTCACCGTGGTGCCGGCCGTCGTGGTTGTGAGGAGGATCTTGTTGGTACCCGTCCGGTCGTGGGCGGTGCCGTCGTTGCAGTCGACGACGAAGGCGAAGGTTCCGGTGCCGCCCGTGGAGGTCTTCGAAACGTTCATCGCGCCGGAGTTGCGGGTGTTGGTGAAGGTGACCGACGACCCGGCGAGCGGGATGTTGTTCACGGCTGCGACATTCGCCGAAGCCGTCGCTGTCGCGTTGTGGGTGACCGTCCAGTTCGTTGCCGGGGCGGGCGGTGTTTCGGTCACGGTGCAGTTGCTGCCGACCGGGATGTCCGAGATCTTCAGCGAGGCCCCTGCGACGAGTGAGAAGGTCTTCGAAGTCTGAGTGCCGGCGGTGGACGAGTCCATGTCGACAGGAATGGTGAGTAGGTCGCAGCTAACGCTGAAGGCGAAGGAGGTCTGGTCCGTCGCGGTCGTGGGCCCAGCGACTGCCTTGGTGACCGTGAGGGAACCGCAGTTCGACACCGTCGTTGTCACGGGTGCGACCAGGTCGGAGATCTGGTTCGTGAAACTCGAGCCAGAGGATCGGCTCTTGGCGTAGAGGCTGGCGAAGCTTGTGCACTGGCCCGGAGTGAAGATCCCGGTCAGACCGAGGTCGATCGCCATCTCCCCGAAGGAGATCGGAACAGCATTGACAGAGCCCTCTGCCTTGGGGCTGGTGGTGGTCGAGTTCAGCACCAACGCCTCGCCCCAGCACGGCTTCGAAGACCCCGCCTGGCACGGGTCGGTTCCTGAGGTCAACCACTTGCGCAGACTGATGATGGGCGTGTTCCCGCCGTTGACGAGTTCGAAGGTGAGGAGGAGGTCACCGGGCGAGCGACTCAGATTCCACGGTTGGCCGACCGTTGTAGGCAGCGCAGGTTGGGCCACCTTGTTCAACTCGAAATCGATGGCCATGACACCCGACCCGTCCGGCACCCGGTCCCACGCCAGGTAGAGAAAATCTTGAACGCCGATCTTCTCCTGGGCGACGCGGATCTTCGTCAGGTCGGACTTGTTCGGCTGGACGCTGCCGGTGGTGAAAGTCGGAGAAGTGTCGTCTTCTGCGGCGCTCAGCGAAGTGTCGGCAGACCCGCTAGCCACGTCCGCTTGTGTGGTCACGAATCCCGCCGGCAGCGGGGACAACCAGTCTCGTTCTTGGATGGTGGCGGGCAGCACAGGAGGATCGACCGTCTCGTTGCCGTCGAGCACATTGAAGGTGCTGGCGCCGAGCGCCTGAGCCGGGATCCGCAGGCCCATGCCGAGGAGGCTCACTCCCAACGCCAGCGTCGTGAGGATGGCGATCCTCCGCTGCTTCGTCTTGGTCACTGTCGCAGCCGCCATTCCGAACCTCCTGGTTCGATGGGGCCGGTTTCACGTGGCTCCCCTCAGGCGGCAGTGACCAGTTCTGCCTGAGGATCGGTGCCTCCCACATCCAGCGGAGTTTCCCGCTGTTCTTCTTGACGACACGGTACGGAAGAAGATGAGGAATTTCCTAGGAAAACCGCTACGGAGAGTGCACTTTCAGCGAAGCTTCAGGAACATTTCCTCCTGAAAGCCGCAAAGGCTTCAGCGTCAGCGACGGACGGTGGCGAGATCGATGACCTCGTCGAGGTCGATCACCGAGCCACGCTCGTCATCCCACCAGCGGCTGTCACAACGCGAGCACGAGTGCAACGTGACGTTCTTGCCGGCGAGGGTCACGCCGATCTCGATCAACTGACGCGCAGAGCAGGTCGGGCAAGCCATGGTGAATCCTCCAGATGGGTGCGACGCCAGACCCTCCAAGGCCGGCAACGCAGCATCGGCGGAACGCCGGAAAAGCTTTAGCTCGCCATCGAGGGGCGCAGCTGGATGATCGGCGTGCGTTGATCCTCGAGCGCCCATCCGACGGGAACGCGGAGACGGGCCGCGTGGCCCGAGCACAGGTCATAGGCCGAGGGATCGCGCTCTTCGTCGAGGTTGTCGAGCCAGACGCTGCGGCTGCCGTAGTGGTACGTGAGGGTCGCCGCCGCCGGCGCGCCACACGTCGGCCGAGCGCAATGGCGTGCCGGTTCCATAGCGGCAAGGTACCCACGTAGCGCGCGAAAGACGCGGATGGTCGACGGTTGCCGACTCGTCCGCGTGGCTCTGGGTAGCCGACTCTCCCCACCTACCATGACGGCATGAACCCGCAGCTCCCGGACCAGCGTCCCTCGGGTCGACCCGAGCGACCCGACCGTCCGGGCCTGCCCAAGCTGCCCGGCAGCGGCCCGAACAGCACCGACCAGAGCTGGCGCTGGGTGTTGGCCGTCCTCGGTGTGCTGGTCGTGCTGGCACTGGTCTTGTCGCCGTTCTTCAGTGGCGCCGCCACCGACGAATTGACGTATACCGAGTTCATCGCCAAGGCGAGCGCCGGTCAGGTCAAAGGGGCCGAGATCGACAACACCACCGGACGGGTCTCCGGCGAGCTCAGCGATGGCAAGAAGTTCACCGCCAAAGGACCGCTGACCCAGATCCCGGGTGACGTGACCCTCCTCCGGGAGAAGGGCGTCAAGGTCTCGTTCGACACGCCGACGCCGAACCTGCTCGTGCAGTTCCTTCCCTACGTCTTCTTCATCGGCCTCATCATCGGGTTCTACGTCTGGATGGCCAAGCGGGCCCAGGGCCAGATGAGCGGGATCATGTCGATCGGCAAGTCGAAGGCCAAGGTGTTCTCGACCGAGAAGCCGTCGACCACCTTCGGTGACGTCGCTGGCTACGAGGGGGTCAAACAGGAGATCAAGGAGGTCGTCGACTTCCTCAAGATGCCCGGAAAGTTCAAGGAGGTCGGTGCCCGCATCCCCAAGGGCGTCCTCCTCGTCGGGCCTCCTGGCACCGGCAAGACGCTCATTGCCCGGGCGGTCGCCGGCGAGGCCGGCGTTCCCTTCCTGTCGGTGACGGGCTCGGACTTCATGGAGATGTTCGTCGGCGTGGGCGCATCGAGAGTGCGCGACCTCTTCCAGATGGCGCGCAAGCAAGCCCCCGCCATCATCTTCGTCGACGAGATCGACTCGATCGGCCGCAAGCGAGGCGCCGGACTCGGCGGTGGCCATGACGAGCGGGAACAGACGCTCAATCAGATGCTCTCGGAGATGGACGGGTTCGAGACGACCGAAGGCATCGTGATGATGGCGGCGACCAACCGTCCCGACATCCTCGACCCTGCGCTCCTCCGACCCGGCCGCTTCGATCGCCAGATCGTGGTGCCCCTTCCCGATCTCGAAGAACGCCTCCCCATCCTCCAGGTGCACTGCAAGGACAAGAAGATCGGTCCCGACGTCGACCTGATGCTCGTGGCTCGGGGCACACCGGGCATGAGCGGCGCCGACCTCGCCAACCTCGTCAACGAGGCGGCCCTGCACGCCGTGCGCCGAGGCGCGGATGCCGTGGCCATGATGGATTTCGAGGCGGCCCGCGATCGCGTGATCATGGGTCAGCGGCGCGAGTCGATGGCCCTCTCCGACAACGAGAAGGAGCGCATCGCCTTCCACGAGGGCGGTCATGCCGTGCTGGCGTACGTGCTCCCGTCGGCCGATCCGGTGCACAAGGTCACGATCCTCCCGACGGGCATGGCCCTCGGCGTCACCCAGCAACTCCCGATGGAGGAGCGCCACATCTATCCCCGCCCGCCCATGCGCACGCACAACGAGTCTTCGATGTACTCGCGGGGATAGATGTGGCGCTCCTCCATGGGGAGCTGTTGCGTCACACCAAGGGCCATCCCTGTCGGGAGGATCGTGACCTTGTGCACCGGATCGGCCGACGGAAGCACGTACGCCAGCACGGCATGACCGCCCTCGTGGAAGGCGATGCGCTCCTTCTCGTTGTCGGAGAGGGCCAT
>JBKJLN010000181.1:0-8880 GCA_046596935.1 Acidimicrobiales bacterium | reverse complement strand
CATGGCCGACCGCTGGCGGGGCGAGCCCCTCGTCGTCGGCGGCGGACCTATCTCATGAGCGAAGCGAACGGCCTGCCGGCCCGGGCGAAGCCCATGAGGCAGTCATGAGCGACGCGCCCGAGAATCCTGCGCCCGAGGAGACGTCCACCCCGGCGGAGGCGAAGGCCGCACTCCCCGACGGCAACGACCAGCCCGCTGGCGCGACCGGCGACGACATTCCCGACGGCAAGCCAGCGGAGGTGCCGGCCGCCGGCGGGGCCGTCGACGAGGTCGTGGCCGAGGATGCCGGCGCCGGCGCCGAAGCGCAAGCGACCGAGGCAGAGGTGCCTGCGCCTCGCGAACCCGACCCGATCCGGGATCCGCTGGTCGAGGCCCTCGGCGCCGCCATCGGCGAGAGCCTGGTCGGATCGGTCGTCGAGCGGGGCGACATCTGGATTCGGGTTGCGCCGAGCGCGTGGCGCCAGACGATCCAGTGGTGCAAGGACCGCGGCTTCACCTACTTCTGTTTTCTCAGCGGCATCGACTGGATGCCCAACCCCGATCTGGCGACGCGATACGAGCAGACCTACGGGGGCGCCGCGGACGCCGAGTCGACACCGGCCGACGTCGCCGCCGGCGGACCGTACGAGACCGGCGTCGCCGGGGGCGACACGCGGTTCCAGGTGCTGTGCCGGTTGTTCGACGTCGATCGCAAGCTCGGCATCACCCTCAAGGCCGACCTCGACGACGCCGCCCCCACGATCGACTCGATCACGTCGCTCTTCCGTGGCGCCGACTGGCACGAGCGCGAGACGTGGGAGATGTACGGGTTCGACTTTCCGGGCCACCCCGGCCTGCGACACCTGTACCTGCCGACCGAGTTCGAGGGCTTCCCGCTCCGGAAGGACTTTCCCCTTCTGGCTCGCGCGGTGAAGCCGTGGCCAGGCCTGGTGGACAAAGAGCCCATCCCCGGCGAGGACGAGGAAGCTGAGGCGCCCGCACAATGACGATCACCGAGCATCAGCAGCAGGCGTACGTGGCCGGTCAGGCGGCCGACGCCAGAATCCGCTTCGAACTCGAGACCGAGGGCATGACCCTCAACATCGGGCCGCAGCACCCGGCCACCCACGGGACGCACCGGATCGTCGTGCGTCTCGATGGCGAGCAGGTGGTGTGGGCCGATCCGGTCTGCGGCTACATGCATCGGGGCTACGAAAAGCTCTGCGAGGTCCGGAAGTACCAGCAAGTCACGACCCTCATCAACCGGATCGACTGGCTCGGCAGCTTCTGCAACGAGGTGCCGTTCATTCTGGCCGCCGAGAACCTCTACGAGGTCGAGGCTCCGCCCCGGGCGCAGTGGATCCGCACGATCATGTTCGAGCTGGGTCGCATCGCCAACGTGGCCCTGTTCCTCGGTGACATGGGCGTCCAACTCGGCGCCATCACGCCGGTGTTCTTCGCCTTCCGCGATCGCGAACACGTGCTGAACCTCCTCGAGTCGGCCACCGGCGGGCGGTTCCATCCCAACTACGACCGGGTCGGCGGGTTGAAGGACGACCTTCCCAAGGGTTGGATCGAGGAGTGCAAGTCGGCCATGGAGTCGCTGCGCAACTTCTGCGACGAGATGGAGACGTTGCTGATGGGCAACGAGATCTTCGCCACCCGGTGCCGTGGCATCGGCGTCATCCCCCGCCAGATCGCCCTCGACTACGGCCTGTCCGGCGCCAACCTGCGCGCCAGTGGCGTCGACTGGGACATCCGGCGAGATACTCCGAGCCCGCTCGCCTGGGACAAGGTCGACTGGAAGGTCTGGACCCATCCCGACGGTGACTCCTACGCCCGTTACTGGGTTCGTCTGCAGGAGACGCGCGAGGCCACCAAGATCGTCGATCAGTTGCTCGACGGCCTTCCCTCCGGCCCGGTGATGGCGAAGATGCCGGCTCGTCTTCGGGTGCCGCGCGGCGAGGCCTGGGTCCACACCGAGAACCCGCTCGGCGAGATGGGCTACTACGTCGTGTCCGACGGCGGACCGGGCGGGCCCTTCCGCTGCAAGATCAAGACGCCGAGCTTCAACAACATCTCGATCGTCCCGTGGCTGCTCCGGGGCGTCTACGTGCCCGACGTCATCACCATCCTGGCCAGCCTCTACTTCATCCTCGGGGACATCGACCGCTAATGCACGTCATCGCATTGAGCTACGGCATCGAGACCGCCATCAAGATGGGCGTGATCCTCGGCGTCGTGCCCGTCGGCGCCCTCCTCTTCGGCTACATCTTCCTCTTCAAGATGATGAGCCACATGCAGAGCCGGCTCGGTCCGATGGAGGCCGGGTTCCACGGCACGCTGCAGCCGATCGCCGAGGGCATCAAGTTCATCCAGAAGGAAGATCTGATGCCCGACGGCTCGGATCGTCGGATCTTTGCGTTGGCACCGATCGTCGTGATCATCTCGACGTTCCTCATCTACGCCGTGATCCCGGCCGGCCCCGATCTCGTCATCGCCGATCTCGACGTCGGCATCTTCTATGCCCTGGCCGTGGGTTCCCTCGGCGTGCTCGGTGTCCTCATGGCCGGGTGGTCCTCGGCCAACAAGTACTCCCTCCTCGGGTCCCTGCGAGCCGCTGGGCAGCTCATCGCCTATGAGTTGCCGCTGGTGCTCGCCGTCGTCGGCGTCGTCATCCAGGCCGGCACGATGAGCCTTTCGGGCATCGTCGTGGCGCAGGCCAACGGGGAGATCTTCGGATTCGGGGGACTCGGAAACCCCTACGTCCTCACCCAGGGCATCGGCTTCCTCATCTTCATGATCGCCGCCCAGGCCGAGCTCACCCAGGCCCCATTCGACATGCCCGTGGCCGAGTCCGAGCTCGTCGCCGGGTTCATGACCGAGTACAGCGGTTTCCGCTTCCTCTTCTTCTTCATCGGCGAGTTCGCCACCGCCTTCGGCCTTTCCGCCATCGCCGCCACGCTCTTCCTCGGCGGCTGGTACTTCCCCGGCTTGAGCAGCGACACCCTTGGCAACCTCGGTGGGCCCCTCGTCCTCGGGGCGAAGATCATGATCGTCGCCTTCTTCATCTTCTGGGTCCGCTTCACCTATCCCCGCCTCCGTGAGGATCAGCTCCAGACGTTCGCCTGGAAGTACCTCATTCCGATCTCGTTGGTGAACATCGCCGCGACCGCCGTGCTGAAGGTGGTGTTCTAAGTGGCCAAGCCGCAGCTCCCCGGGCTCATCAAGGGCCTCGGCGTCACCCTCGGGACGATGCTCCGCCCCGCCGTGACCGTGCAGTACCCCCACGTCAAGGAGGCACCTCCGACGCGGGCGCGCGGCGTCATCGCCCTCCTCGAAGACAACTGCACGGTCTGCATGCTGTGCGCACGCGAGTGCCCCGACTGGTGCATCTACATCGAGGGCCACAACGACAAGGCCCCGCCTCGTCGTGAGGGCGGCAACCCCCGCACCGTCAACGTCCTCGACCGTTTCGACATCGACTACTCGCTGTGCATGTACTGCGGGATCTGCGTCGAGGTGTGCCCGTTCGACGCGCTCTTCTGGAGCCCGGAGTACGAGTACTCGGAACTCAACATCGCCGACCTGCTCCACGACAAGCGACGGCTCGGCGAGTGGATGGACACGGTCCCCGAACCTCCCGCCAACGAGGTCGGTTCCGAGGTCAAAGCCAAGAAGTACGCCAGCCCGGCCGCCGCCCGAGCCAAGAACGCCTAGCCGTGCTCGCACAGAACATCACCTTCGGTCTTCTCGCCGCTGTCATGGGCTTCTCGGCCATTCGGGTCGTCACGACGAAGAACGTCGTGCATGCCGCTCTGTACCTCGTGTTGGTGCTCGCTGGCGTTGCCGGCATCTTCATCCTGTTGGCCGCCGAGTTCCTGGCCATCGTCCAGATCCTCGTGTACATCGGGGCCATCGTCGTGCTCTTCCTCTTCGGCATCATGTTGACGAGGGCACCCATCGGGCGATCGAACGAGCTCGACAACGATCAGCGGTGGGCGGGCGCCGTCGTCGGCCTCGGCCTGTTCGCACTCCTGGGCACGATCCTCTACGACGGGTTCAGCGATACCAAGCTCGAGGGAACCGAGGTCGGGCGCACCGGTGATGTCGGGATCTCGATCTTCCAGACGTACGTGATCCCTTTCGAAGTGATCTCCATCCTCCTGTTGGCCGCCCTCGTCGGCGCCGTCGTCATCGCCCGAAGGGACTAGAGGTCGCCGTGTACCTGATGCAGTTCCTCCTCCTCGCTGCCTTCCTCTTCTGCGTCGGTGTCTACGGCGTGCTCGCCCGGAAGAACGCCGTGCTCGTGTTGATGTCGGTCGAGCTGATCCTCAACTCGGTCAACATCAACCTGATCGCCCTGGGTGTGCATCGCGGCGTCGCCGAGGCGGTGGTAGGCCAGGTGTTCGCGTTGTTCGTCGTGGCCGTGGCCGCCGCTGAGGTCGGCATCGGCCTCGCCATCGTCTTGCTGATCTATCGCAACCGCGCCGACATCGACCTCTCGCAGGTCGACTTGATGAAGGGCTGACGCGGACGTGCTCGAGAACATCTGGCTGATCCCTGCCGTCACGGCAGCCTCGTTCGTCCTCATCCTCTTCTTCGGCAAGCGCGAGCCCAACAAGGGCGCCACCATCGGCATCCTCGCCCTCGCCTTCGCGTTTGCGTTCTCGTCGCTAGCCGTCATCCAGTGGATCAGCCGTCCGGCCGAGATGGTCGTCGGCCCGGCCCACAGCGTCGTTTCGGCCGAAGGCAGCGACCACGGCGGCGAGGCGTCGGCGGCCGAATCCGGCGGAGAAGCGGAACACGAAGCCGAGCCGATCCGAGCGCCGGTCAATCGGCGTTGGGAGTGGTTCAACAACGGCCAGATCAAGGTTCAAGCCGGCACCACCGCAGACGGTTTGGCCGTGGCTCTCTGTTTCGTCGTCAGCTTGATCTCGCTGCTCGTGCACATCTTCTCGTTCAGCTACATGCACGGCGACTCGCGCTTCACCCACTTCTATGCCGCGCTGAGCCTCTTCACGACCGGCATGTTCATACTCGTCACCTCGAGCAACACCCTGCAGGCGTTGTTCGGGTGGGAGATGATGGGACTCTGTTCGTTCATGTTGATCGGGCACTGGTGGGACCGTGACGGCAACAAGAATTCGACCGCCGCCATGAAGGCCTTCTTCACCACCAGGACGGGCGACGTCGGCCTGTTGGTGGGTATCTCGATCCTCTTCTTCGCCGCCGGTGAGACCTTCGACATCCAGCGGATCAACGACGCCGCGCTGGGCGGCCGCATTCCCCACGGCATCCTGCTTGCCGGCGCGTCCGCGCTCCTGATCGCCGTCATCGGCAAGAGCGCCCAGTTCCCGTTGCACACCTGGCTTCCCGACGCCATGGCCGGACCGACGCCGGTCTCGGCTCTGATCCACGCCGCAACCATGGTGGTCGCCGGCGTCTACCTGGTGGCTCGCCTCTACGGGGTGTTCTGGGCAGCCTTCGACATCGGCGGCGGCGGCATCAACCCGGTCGCCGTGGTGGGTGGCATCACCATCCTCATCGCCGCCGCCCTCGCCTTCGTCCAGCGCGACATCAAGAAGGTGTTGGCCTACTCGACCGTCAGCCAGCTCGGCTTCATGGTCATGGCCCTCGGCGTCGGGGCCTGGACCGCAGCCGTCTTCCACCTCTTCACCCATGCCTTCTTCAAGGCCTGCCTGTTCTTGGGGGCCGGGTCCGTCAGCCACTCCGGCTCCCACCACTCCTTCGACATGATCGATGACATGGGCGGGCTGAAGGACAAGATGCCCTGGACGTATCGGACGTTCCTCATCGCCACCCTCGCCCTCGCCGGCGTTCCTCCGCTCGCCGGGTTCTGGTCGAAGGACGAGATCCTCCTCGGCGCAGGAGAGAACGGGTACCAGCTGTTCCTCGTGGTCGGACTCATCGGCGCTTTCATGACCGCCGCCTACATGACCCGCTGCGTGTACCTCACGTTCTTCGGCGAGGCCAGGGGTGCAGCCGCACATCACCATCCGCACGAGTCGCCGCCCCTCATCGTCGTGCCGCTGCAGATCCTGGCCGTGTTCTCGATCTTCGCCGGTCTGCTGAACTTTCCCGGTCTCGACTTGTTCGGGAAGTGGACCGAGAACCAGACCGTGCTCTCCGCCGGCGTGGCCCACCACGAGTTCGCCATCGCCACCGCGCTGTTGTCCGTCGCCGTCGGCCTCGGCGGCATCGGCACCGCCTACCTCTTCTACTGGCGAGGTGCACGCTTCGGCGTCGACACCGAAGGGCTCGGCAAGCCGCTCTACACCCTCCTGCAGAACAAGTACTACCTCGACGACCTGTACGAGGGCGTGATCGTCAAGGGCATTCGCGAGCCAATCGCCCGAGGCGCGTACTGGATCAACCAGAACGTCATCGACGGCGTCGTCAACGGTGCGGCCATGGGTGCACGCGGTGTCGCCAAGTTCGTCTACGAGGTCATCGACCAGCGAGGCGTCGACGGCGTCGTCAATGGCGTCGGCCTCGCCTCCGAAGGTTCCGGCAGCCTTCTCCGCAAGATCCAGACCGGCCGCGTGCAGCAGTACGCAGCCCTCATGCTCGGTGCCGTCGGCGTTTCTGCGCTGGCCCTGGTGCTGGCGACGTAAGGAGTCTCTCGACAATGAATTGGTTCGACGACTGGGCCCTCACGCTGGCGGTGTTCCTTCCGCTGGTGGGCGTCGCCGTGCTCGCCCTCATCCCGAAGGCCAACGAGGAGCTTCACAAGATCGTGGCGCTGACGACGAGCCTCGTCACGCTCGGCGTCGGCGTCGGCATCATCAGCCGTTTCGACTTCGACAACACCCGGGCGCCGCAGTTCGAGATGAACCGGTCATGGATCGACGTCATCAACAGCCACTACCACGTGTTCATCGACGGAATCGCGTTGCCCCTCCTGATCCTGTCGATGTTCATCACCGTGCTCTGCATCATCTATTCGTGGGACCATTTCCCGGAGCCCCACAACCCCAAAGCGTTCCTGATCCTCATGCTCGTTCTCGAGACAGGGATGAACGGCACCTTCGTTTCCGAAGACCTGATCCTCTTCTTCGTGTTCTTCGAGCTCGTGCTGTTGCCGATGTACTTCATGATCGGCGTCTGGGGCGGCGCCAACCGGCAGTACGCGTCGATCAAGTTCTTCCTCTACACGCTCTTCGGGTCGGCATTGATGATCCTGAGCTTCTTGGCGCTGTACTTCCTCGGCGGAAACACCTTCGACATTCCCGAGCTGATCGCCAACGGCAGCAACATCGCCCGAGGGACCCAAGTCCTGATCTTCGGCGGTCTGTTCATGGGCTTCGCCATCAAGGTGCCGATGTTCCCCTTCCACACCTGGCTGCCTGACGCCCACACCGAAGCGCCGACAGTTGGTTCGGTCATCCTGGCCGCCGTTCTGCTGAAGCTCGGCACCTACGGGTTCATCCGCATCGCCCTCCCGGTTCTGCCCGAAGCCGCCATGACCTGGGCTCCGTGGATCGGCGGACTCGCCGTCATCGGCATCATCTACGGCGCCCTCGGCTGCCTCGCCCAGAAGGACATGAAGCGGCTGATCGCCTTCTCGTCGGTGGCCCACATGGGCTTCGTCATGCTCGGCATCGCCACTCTCACCGACTACGGCGTGAACGCCGCCGTCTTCGGGATGGTGGCCCACGGCCTGATCACCGGGATGCTCTTCTTCCTCGCCGGTTCGATCGGAGAACGGTTCCACACCCGTGAGCTCGCTCGACTCGGCGGGCTCTTGAAGCAGGCGCCGCACCTCGGATGGATCCTCGGCTTCTGCGTCTTCGCCTCGCTCGGGCTCCCGGGGCTGGCCGGCTTCTGGGGAGAGTTCCCGGCGATCCTCTCGGCGTTCCAGCCCGCCGCCGGCCTGCCCGTCGGACTCTTCCGGGGGTACATGGTCGTCGCCTCGATCGGAACGGTCCTGGCCGCCGGGTACCTGCTGTGGATGTTTCAGCGCACGGCCTTCGGTCTGCCGAAGGCGGAGTTCGAGGATGCGCACATCCACGACGTCCATGGTCCCGAATGGATCGCCTGGACGCCGCTCCTGGTGCTCATCCTCGTTCTCGGTGTGTTCCCCGGACTGATGTTCAAGGTCACCGACGGCGCCGTGCAGGGCGTGACCGAAGCGTTCTCCAGCCCGAGCCACAGCACCGTCGATTTCGTGGCCAAGGACCACTAAGGGAATGTTGACCCCGATCCTCGCCGGCGTGTCCGGCGCCGTGCTGGTGGCGCAGACGACGCTCGACTTCGTCGCCCCGAAGCTCGACTACGCCGCCCTCGCACCTGAGCTCATCCTCTCCGGCGTCCTCGTCGTGATCCTGCTGCTCGACCTCTTCCTCGACGAGACCCAGAAGTACCTGATTCCGAGCATCGCCGGGTTCGGCGTCCTCCTGGCCTTCTTCCCGCTGATCTACCTGGCGGTCGAGGGCGCAGACGTGCGGTCGATGTTCGGGGGCGCCTACGTCTCCGACAACTTCGCCCTCGTGCTGAAAGCCCTGTTCCTCGGCTCGGGCTACGTCGTGTTGTTGATGTCGAATCGCTACATCGAGGAAGGCGACTACTACAAGAGCGAGTACTACTTCATGCTCCTGTCGTCGTTGCTCGGCATGCTCGTCATGGCTTCAGCTCGTGACCTCATCGGCATCTTCGTGGCCCTCGAGCTGCTCTCCATCCCGGCCTACCTCCTGGCGGGTTGGCGCAAGCGCGATCTGAAGAGCAACGAGGCGGCGCTCAAGTACTACTTGCTCGGCGTCATCTCGACGGGCGTGATGCTTTACGGCATGTCGCTGGTCTTCGGCGCAACCGGCACGACCGTGCTCGACGGCATCCGCGAGGAGCTGGTCAACGCCCAGCAGCTCGATGCCGTCGTCA
>JBKJLN010000029.1:0-2924 GCA_046596935.1 Acidimicrobiales bacterium | reverse complement strand
CGACGAAAGGGAACGACTTCGGCGAGATCGGGGGCACGCCTGCCGGCGGCGAAGGGGAGACCGCTGGGGCCGAGGACGCCGTGGGCGCAGAGCCCGCGACAGGCGAAGATGGTTCGGCCCTCCCCGGAAGCGATGTGCCCGGGAGCGCAGCGGCCGCGTCGAGTGGCGCTCGCTCCTCCGCGGTCAGGCCGGGTTCGGCCTCCGGCAGCGGAGCGAGCAACTCGGGGCCTGCGACTGGAGCCGGGTCGAGCAGCGGGTCTGGCAGCGGTGGCACCGGAGCGGCAACGGCCGCAGCCGAGGGCCGTACCGCATCCGATCAGGGCATCACCCCGGAGGAGATTCGCCTCGGCGTCATCGTCACCGACCTCGGTGGCACCAGCGCCCTCGGCTTCAAGCCGAGCGGATACAACCCCGACGAGCAGAAGAAGTACTTCATGGCTCACATCAACGACCTCAATGCGCGCGGCGGGATCAACGGCCGCGTCGTCAAGCCGTTCTTCGAAACCGTCGACATCCTCGACCTCGATTCGATGCGCGCCGCCTGCCAGACGCTCGCCGACGACCGCAAGGTGTTCGCCGTCACCCACGTCCTCGGTGTCTATGGCGACCCTATTCTCTGCTTCACCGCCCAGAAGAAGTTGCCGTACTTGGCCTGGGACGGCGCCGTCTTCGATTACTACGGGCGCTCCAACGGGCTCCTCTTCACCACCCAGCCATCGACGCGACGGACCTCGCTCGACATGGCCAGGCGACTGTCCGAATTGGGTGAGCTCAAAGGCAAGAAGGTCGGCATCCTTCGCTACGCCGAGTACCTCGACGCCGACATGAACGCGCTCATCGACTACACCCGCAAGCAGGGTGTCGAGGTCGTCGATGCGGAGATCAGCGTGTCGAACGTCGGCGCTGTTCCCGGCCAGCTGAACGTCGCCGTGAACCGGTTCCAGAGCGAGGGCGTGAACCAGGTCTTCCTGATGACCAACACGCTCTACGCCCAACAGTTCGTCAGTCAGGCCGAGCGCCAGCAGTTTCTCCCCAACTACGCCGTGTCCGACTTCGACTACGCCGCCGCCGGCAACAGTTATCTCACCGACATGCCCGCCAGTTTCTTCCGGCGCGCCCTGTTGGTCTCCTCGAGCCGCGTCGGCGACTCCGGACCGACCCAGCCGACCGACGAGGCCTGCAATCAAGTGGCGTCTGCCGTGGAGAAGCGTCCCCTGGCCCCACCCGACAAGATCTTCTACAACTACGTCGCTCCATGCGGCCTCATCCGCTTGTTCGAGCAGGGCCTCTCGCGAGCAGGGGTCAACCCGACCCGCAAATCGTTCACCGACAGCCTCCGCTCGCTCGAGCGATTCGAGAACGTCGGATTCTCGATCTCGTCCTTCGGGCCCGAGAAGGCGGGAGCGCCCGACCAGGTTCGGCTCGTGCAGGCGGACGGGACCTGCAAGTGCTGGAAGCCCATCGGCGACTTCGTGCCCACCGGCTTCCGCGGCTCGTGACCGCCTCGTGCCCGCAACAGTGATCGCCTTCGCCCTCCCGCCGAGCGCCATCGCCATTGGCGCCCTCACGGGGTTGGCGTACGGCGTGTTGGCGGCGGGGCTCATCCTCGTCTACCGGTCGAGCGGCGTCCTGAACTTCGCCCATGGTGAAATCGGGGCGTTCGGCGCGGCCGTCCTCGCCAAGGTCGTGCTCGACAACGGCGTCCCGTTCTTCGTCGCATTGCCACTGGTCCTCGTCCTCGGAGCAATCATCGGAGTGGCCGTCGAGGCGGGGGTGGTCAGGCGGCTGCAGAAGCAATCCCGGGTCGTGGTCCTCGTCGCGACGATCGGCGTGTCGCAGTTGCTGCTGGTCGCCCAAGCCGTCCTGCCCAAGGTCGACCAGGTCTCGGCCTTCCCGACGCCCCTCGATCGGACGCTGCGCCTCGGGTCCCTCCTGTTGCGCAGCGAACATTTCCTGGCTCTCGCCTTCATCCCGGCGGCGGTCGTCGGGCTCTCGCTCCTCCTGGCGCGAACCCCGACCGGCATCGCCGTACGCGCCGTCGCCGATAACCGCGACGCCGCCGAGCTCGCCGGGATCTCCTCCCGACGGGTCGCCATGACGGTGTGGGCGTTGGCCGGCGTGTTGGCCACCCTGACGGCGGTGCTGATCGCGCCGTTGCGCGGAGAGCAGGTGGGATCGCTCGATGCGGGCGCGCTCGGTGCTGGTCTGATCCTTCGAGCGCTGGCTGCCGGGTTGGTGGGCCGGCTCGTTTCCCTTCCTCTTGCGTTGGCCGGCGGCGCGGCCGTGGGCATCGTCGAAGCCGTCCTGCTCTTCAACGGGGTCTCCCCCGGCGCCGTCGAAGCCGTGCTGTTCGTGGCTGTCCTCGCATTGGTGCTGCTCCGTGGGCGGGAGGGCGGCGAGTCGACCGGGTCGATCGAGATCGCTCGGCGGCGCCCACTCCCGGAGCGCCTCCGCGGGTTGCGATGGGCCGAGCGTCTTGGCACCACGACATGGGTCGTTCTGGCCGTCGGGGCTGTGGCCGTGCCCTTCGTGGCCCCCACCAGCGGGGCCCTGTTCCGAGCGACGGCGATGCTCGTCTATGCCCTCATCGGCCTGTCGGTCGTCGTGCTCACCGGCTGGAGTGGCCAACTGTCCCTCGGGCAGTTCGCCCTCGCAGGGATCGGCGCCTTCGTCACCGGTGCCTTGGTCGAACGGGGGGTGCCGTTTCCCATCGCCGTGGTCGAGGCCGTGGTCGCCGGCGTCGTGGTGTCGCTCGTCATCGGCTTGCCGGCGCTGCGGGTGCGCGGCCTCTTCCTGGCCGTGACCACCCTCGCCTTCGCCGTGGCTGCGCGCGAGTACCTCTTCACCAGTTCGTTGTTCGTCGGCACCACCGGAGACGTCACGATCGATCGAGGACGGCTCCTCGGCCTCGACCTCGCCGATCG
>JBKJLN010000486.1:0-4809 GCA_046596935.1 Acidimicrobiales bacterium | reverse complement strand
CCGCATTCTCGAGCATCGTGAGCGGGGCGTGGCACTCCGCGACCAGGCCGTGCTCTTTCGCACTGGCCACCACGCCGCCGGCGTCGAACTCGAGTTGGCCCGCCGCAACATCCCCTTCGTCAAGTACGGCGGCCTCAAGTTTCTCGAGGCTGCGCACGTCAAGGACATGCTGGGGTTGCTGCGCATTCTCGACAATCCCCATGACGAGTTGGCATGGCACCGTGTGCTCGGTCTGGTCGAGGGCATTGGGCCGGCAACGACGCGCAAACTCCTCGCGGCCCTCGGCGACGAACCGCTCATCCGATTCCTCGAGCCTGATGGCGTCGTGTTGCCGGAAGCCGCAATGGACGATGCCTCCAGCCTGCGAACGGCTTTCGCCGACTGCCGGGCGCACCCCGCCGATCCTCCGCCGGCGGTGCAGGTCGAGCGGCTGGCCCTGTTCCTCGGCCCCATCATCGATCGGCGTTACGACGCCGCGTTGGCGCGCCGCGCCGACCTCGAGGAACTGGCATCCCTCGCCGCAGCTTTTCCCAGCCGGAGCCGGCTCCTCGCCGAACTCACCCTCGACCCGCCATCATCGACGAGCGATCTCGCCGGACCGCCCCACCTCGACGACGACTACGTGATTCTCTCGACCATTCACTCGGCCAAAGGTGGCGAATGGAAGGTGGTGCACGTGATTCACGCATCCGATGGAAACGTGCCGTCGGACATGGCGCTGACCGAACCCGAGGGGCTCGAGGAAGAGCGACGGCTGCTGTACGTCGCCATGACCAGGGCCCGCGACACCCTCTACATCACCTATCCGCAGCGGTACTTCCATCGCCGACAGGGCCTCGACGATGCTCACACCTACGGCCAACCGAGCCGCTTCCTGGCGCCGGCACTGGCCTGCTTCGACCGATCGGTGCCCCCGACGCGCCACGACCTTCGGGTGGGAGCCTCGACGGCCACGACCGTCCAGGCCGATCCGGTCGGAACGTTTCTCGGCGATCTCCTTACCGGCTGAACCGGCCGTAGGCTGCGTCGCCGTGGAGGAGCAGGACTACCGGACGACGTACGAACTCGAGGACCACAACTGGTGGTTCGTCGGCATGCGCAGAATCTCTCTCGCCTTGCTCGGCCACCGACCCGGGACGGCTGCGGAAGATCGTGGGCCCATCCTCGACGTCGGCTGCGGAACCGGCATCATGCTCGAGCACCTCGACGCCCTCGGCACCCCGACGGGCCTCGACTTCTCTCCAACCGCGCTCGAGTTCTGCCGCAAGCGGGGGGCGGAGCGGCTGGTGCAAGGCCGGGGCGAACAGCTGCCGTTCGCCGACGCTTCGTTCGGGGCGGTCACCGCCTTCGGTGTGGTCGAGCACATCGACGCCGATCGGGCCGCCGTGGGGGAATGGGCGCGAGTGCTCAGGCCTGGGGGCAGGCTCGTTCTCCTCACCAGTGCATACCAATGGATGTGGAGCGGGCATGACGTCTCCAACCACCACACCCGGCGGTATGTCACGAAGGAGATCCGCCAGCTGCTGCACGACCCCGGCCTGCAGCCCGACCGAGTCTCCTACGTGAACACGCTGCTGTTCCCGCCGATCCTGGTCGTACGCATCATCGAGCGGCTCCGTCGCGGCAACCGCCCGCCGGCTCCCCACAAGGACACCGGCGAGGTAGCGGCCCCGATCAACCGATTCCTCCTGTCGCTCCTCGACATCGAGCGACGGCTCATCGAACGGCGGGGACTTCCCTTCGGCGTCTCCATCGTCGCCAGTGCCACCAAAGCGGCGTGACCGCTCTTCGTCCTCGGGCGCCGACCCGACCGCGTCTCCGGCTCGAGGGCTCGACCTACGCCGCCGCGCTCTTTGTCGTGTTCGTGATCTTGACGTTCGTGAACTCGCGTCTGTCGATCGACTTCATTCCCTTCGTCCGCCAACCCACCGGTTTCGTCGCCCCCCACTTGCTCGAGGGTTTCGCTCGCTGGGACACAGGTTGGTACTACTCGATCGCTCGCTCGGGCTACTTCTACAACGGGCCTGACCAGCAGTCGTCGGTGGCCTTCTTCCCGGCGTACCCGTTCGCGATGCGGGTGGTGGCTCTGGCCGTCGGTAATTTCATCGTGGCCGGCGTGCTGGTCACCCTCGCCTCGGGGCTGGCCGTCGCCGTCCTCTTCCATCGGTGGGTCGAAAGCTTCCTCGGTCGGAGAACTGCCGGGTACGCGCTGGCCTTGTTGCTTTGCTACCCGTTCGCCTTCTACCTGTTCGGGGCGGTCTATTCAGACGCGCTCTTTGTTGCGGCGGTGATCGGGTCCTTCCTCTTGCTCGAGAAGGATCGGCCGCTGCTCGCCGGGCTCGTCGGCATCGTTGCCACTGCGGCGCGACCAGTTGGCATCGCGCTCGTGATCGGCTTGTTCATCCGCATGCTCGAGATCCGCGGCGTCTTCCCCGGATCGCGCCCGGCGTCGCTCGTCGTCCGCCCGACGCCGATCGCCGACGACCGAGGGAGTCGGATTCCGTTGCTCCCCCATCGGATCCGCCGAGGCTCGCTCAGACCGATCGACGCCGGCGTCCTCCTCGCCGGCCTCGGGCTCGTCGCCTTCACTGCGTTGCTGTGGTACCGCTTCGGCGACCCCCTCGCCTTCACCCGGGTGAGCGGAGCTCCTGGTTGGTACAAGGAGTTCGACCTCGGCACCTTTCTGAAGCTGCATCTCTTCCGCCTGTTCCGGAGCTACGGCCTCAACATCGTCACCTTCTGGCTGGCCGCCCAAGGCGTGTTCGCGTTGATCGCCCTCGGGCTCGTCCCAGCGACCATCCGTCGCTTCGGATGGGGCTATGGCGCCTATGTGACCGTAGCCATCGGCATCGCTTTCGCGTCCACGAGGGACTTCATCGGAATGGGCCGTTACGTGCTCGCTGGTTTCCCGGCATTCGCCGCCGGCGCCGACGTCATTCTCGGCTGGAGCAACCCCCGCAGGACCGGACGGAGCTTCCGCTGGGCCTTGCCGCCGGCGGTGTTGACCTTCAGTGGATGCGGGCTGATCTGGATGGCGAGCCTGTTCGCCCGCTGGTACTTCCTCTCCTGACCATCGAGGTCTCGCAGCGCTTGTGGAACAATGGCGGGCCGCTTGGTGGCTATAGCTCAGTTGGTTAGAGCGCCTGGTTGTGGTCCAGGAGGTCGGGGGTTCGAGTCCCCTTAGCCACCCTTTCCGGTTCACCTACACTCACTCCTCCACGCGCCTCTAGCTCAATGGCAGAGCAACGGACTCTTAATCCGCAGGTTCTGGGTTCGAATCCCAGGGGGCGCACTCCTCGAATCACGAATCGGCGGGATTCGGTCGAGGAAGGAAGAGCGCAAGAAGAGCGGCTACTGCTACACACGACGCCATGGATGAGGGCAGACAGCAGGCGGTCGCTCGGGCGCGAGGCGACAACGCTGTTCCTGACCGCATCGAGATAGCACTCCCTCGGGGCTCGCTCGTGATCGTGTGCAGCGATCTGCATCTGGGCGAGCGCGCGACGGAGGCTTCGCTCCTCGTCACCGCGGAGCTGGGCCAGCGGATCGCGGCGTGGGCTGGCCCCGGTGCGGTCGTGCTCAACGGTGACTGCTTCGATTTGATCGCCTCCACCCACCCGTCGATCGATGCCGTGCTCGACGCTCACCCTGCGTTCGAACGGACACTGGGCGAATTCGCCGCCGGCGACGGCGAGCGGGTGATAGCGGTGACAGCCGGGAACCACGATGGACGCATCGCGTGGGACGCCGATGCGCTCAATGCCCTCCAGCTTCGGCTCGGAGCGAGGGTTGCGCTGAGCGTCGACCTCTTACTGGAGACCGGCCGGGGACCACGCGTGGTGCGAGTGGAACATGGCCACAGATTCGACCCAGCGAATGCCTTTCAGGATCCGCGCGACCCCTACGACACGCCGTTCGGTCAGCACATCGTGCAAGACCTCCTTCCAGAGCTGAGGACCCGTCCGTTTCTTCGAGACGTCCAGTGGCTCTCCGACCCCACCCAGTTCGGTCAGTTCCTCGGCTCGCGAATCGCCTACCGCGAACTCGTTGGGCGGGCGTGGTGGCTGGCCGTGCCGTTCCTGCTGGCGTTCTTCATCCGGACGCCCCTCGTGGTGCGGGGCCTGTCCGACGCCCGTGGGGTACAGGCCGTCGGTCGGTGGCTCCTCGTCGCTGGAGTCGGCGTGATCGTCGACGTCGTTGCACTCGGGCTGGTCGCCGTGCTCGGCGCGAGGCGGGTGTTCCGGACGCTGGCATCGAGTCGCCTCGGACCGCGAGGTACCCACCAGAACGAGCCACCGAGGGCGGCGGGCCAGGCCCTTTGCGCGTTGGGCTTCGCGGGTTTCATCACCGGCCACACCCACCATCCGGAACTGACTCCCCTCCCCGTGGGGTTCTATGCCAACAGCGGATGCGGAGTACAGGCTGTCGATGCCCGTCCGGCGCGCGCGGGCCTGCCGCCCGTCTACGCCGGCGTGCTGCGGCGCTCATGGATCGAACTGGAGTCCGGCCACGATCTCGACGCCCGCCTGATCGTGGCCGAGACCCCGATCGGGGATGCGTCGCGCCTCGAGCGCCTCGCCGCGCGACGCGGGGCGACCCGCCCCACGACACCGACCGTCGTGAGCACCACGCCGGGAGGCGCAGGCTGGCCGGTCGACCAGGCTGCGCTCCGGGCCAAGGCCGGAGGCGCGCGGAATCGACGGTTGGCAGCCGGCCTGGTTCTGTTCGTGGCGGCTGTCGGGCTCCTGTCGGCGATCACACCCCCGTTGCGCGGGCGACTGCACCGCCTCCTCGGAGCGATGCCAGTCG
>JBKJLN010000412.1:0-3256 GCA_046596935.1 Acidimicrobiales bacterium | reverse complement strand
TCCCGCCGTCCTCCGCAGACCCCGAGTGCCCGTCGCCGCGAACACGATGCCGAAGAGGGCCGCCCCGACCAACACGATGGTGGGTCCTGACTGGACGTCGAGGTGATAGCTCAGGTTCATCCCCACGAAACCGGTGAATGCGCCGATTGCGGTGGCGAGGAGCAGCATGCGGCTGAAGGAATTGGTGAGCATGCGGGCGACGGTGGCCGGGATCACGAGTGTGGCGGCGATGAGGGTGACGCCCAACACCTGCATGGTGGCGAGGATGGAGGCGGCGAGCACGACCATCAACAGGGCGTCGACGCGAGCAGTGGGAACGCCCGAGGCCTCGGCGACCTCGGGGTCGAAGGTGGTGAACAGGAGCGGTCGGTAGAAGAAGAACACGATGAGGGCGACGGCAAAGGTGACGGCGACGACCGCCCACACGTCGGTGCGGGACACGCCGAGGATGCTGCCGAAGAGGGCGGCGTCAAAGCTCCGGCCGGCGCGGCCGAAGACGGCGAAGAGGGCGAGACCGAGGGCGAACGATGCCGTGGTGATCACTCCGATAGCGGCGTCGGCGCCGATGACTCGTCGGCGGGTGACGCCGTTGATCATCAGTGCTGAAGCCACACCCCAGGCGCCCGCGCCGAGGAGGAAGTTGACCCCGAGAAGGGCGCTGGCGGCGAAGCCCCCGAAGATGGCATGCGAGAGGCCGTGGCCGATGTAGCTCATGCCCTTCAGCACGACGTACACGCCGACGAGGCCGCACAGCGCACCTGCGAACGTGGCCACGATGAGGCCATTGCGGAAGAATTCGAAGTCGAACGGCCGGAGGAGTTCTTGCATCTCAGGCACCCGTCTTTCGGATCGACACCACATTGTCCTTGGGCTGGTAGTCGTCCAGGACGATCGGCATGCCGGCGTGCTCGAGAATCTGCATCTTGGCGCCGTAGGTCCGCTCGAGAATGTCGGCGGTGAGCACGTCGCGCGGCGCTCCTTGCCCCGTGATCTCGGTGTTGAGACACACGAGATGTGGAAGGTGGGCGGCCATGCCATTGAGGTCGTGGGTGGTCAACAGGATGGCCAGACCGTCGCGGTGGAGGTCCTCGAGGAGATGGAGCACTTCGTGGCGGGTGCGTACATCGACGCCCGAGGTCGGTTCATCCATCAACAGCAGCTGGGGTCGACCCAGAAGGGCACGGGCGATGAACACGCGCTGTTGTTGGCCTCCGCTGAGCTCTCGGATGTGGCGATCGGCCAGGTGATCGATGCCCAAGCGTGTGAGTACCTCGACGACCTCGGCGTGCTCGGACCGGCTACGCCACGGCAGGACTCGTCCATGCGTGCGGGCCATGAGGACGCACTCGGACACCTTGACCGGGAAGCTCCAATTGATGGCATCGACCTGGGGCACGTACCCGACCCGGAGGCCGGACCTGCGATGCACTGAACCGGCGATCGGCGTCACCGAATCGAGCAGGACGCGCAGCAGGGTCGTCTTGCCAGAGCCGGATGGGCCGACGACCCCGGTGAACTGACGATCCGTGATCGACAGATCGACGTTGACGAGCACCGGAGCGGGCCCGTAACTGCAGGTCACCCGATCGAGGCGGAGGAGTTCGGTTACCCCGATGTCACTCACTGCGGGTACTTGGCTTTGTCAGGGGCCACGTTGCGGAGCTTCACCGTCTTGAGTGCCGAGGAGTCCCCGCCGAGGGCATCGGTCATGGTGATGTAGTCGAAGCGCATGAGACCGAGCCACGAGTGGTTCACGTCCCCTGGCTTGTCGGGAAGGTCGTCGTCGCGGAGCTGGTCGACGTACTTCACGCCCGCCTCCTTACCGATCTGTTCGAGCACGGGGCTCGGGAACACCTCTGATCCGAAGATTGCAGGTACACCCTCGGACTTCACCTGATCGATGAGATCCGCAACCTCCGAAGCTGTGGGGTCCTCGAAGTCGGAGACCTGGATGGCGCCGATCACCTTCCAGTCATAGGTCTTGGCGAAATAGGCGTAGGCATCGTGGTAGGTCAACAACTCCCGCTTGGGAATCGTCCCGAACGACGTGCGCATCGCCGTGTCGAACTCGTCGATCAGGGCGGAGAACTTGTCGTAATTGGCGGCGTAGTAGTCGGCGTTCTTCGCGTCCCGCTTGGACATGTCGTCCTTGACGATCTCGGCATACTTCCGGGCCAGCGTCGGGTCGGTCCAGAGGTGCGGGTTCGGCTTCCCCTCTGCCTTCGGAAACGAGAAGTCGTAGATGTATTCGCTCTCGGGAATCGTCATGGTTCCCAGCTCCACCACCGCTGCGCCCTTCTTGAGGTTCTTCTCTGCCAGTTCTTTGGTCGGCTCCTCCAAGCGCAGCCCGTTGACGTAGACCACGTCCGCCGTGGCCAAGAGCTCGGCCACGCTCGGCTTCGGCTCGAAGGTGTGGGAGTTGGTTCCCTCAGGAACGATGCCCTGGATGTCGGCGCGATCGCCGACGATGTTGGCAACGATGCTGGTGATCGGCGCCACGGTGGTGGCGATCTTCAGACGCCCGTCGGACGGCGACGCCCCTCGATCGGCGTCACTCCCGCCCCCGCAGGCAGAGGACACAAGAGCCACCGACACCGCCAATGCCATGCCCACTGCCCGACGACGCATACCCATGGTTCGAAGCTACTGGCTATCTGGATGTCAATGCGACCAGGTCGCAACGAGAGCGAGCGGGACTAGGTTGGTCCGGTGTCGCAAGCCGAGCAGATCGAACAGGTCCTGACCCTGCTCCGAGCCCGCGGGGGCCGGGTGACGACCGCCCGGAGGGCGATACTCCAGGCGTTGCTCGAGCACGACCAGCACCCGACGGCCGAGCAACTCACGGCTCGCATCCACGCCGCCCACCCCGACATCGACAAGTCGACGGTGTACCGCTTTCTCGATGATCTCGAGAAGCTGGACGTCATCGATCACGTCCATCTCGGACACGGGCCGGCGGTTTACCACCTGGCCGAGGACGCCCACCAGCACCTCGTCTGCGAGGCCTGCGATGCCATCATCGAGATTCCGACCACCACCCTTCTGTCCCTCCGGCGGACCTTGCTTGCGCAGTTCGGCTTCGTGCTCGACCCCCGCCACTTCGCCCTGCCCGGCCGCTGTTCCCACTGCGCCGAACCCGACGGGTCGTAGCGGTTCCTCACCGGCTAGGCCCGCGGACACAACCGATCGAGGCCCCGATACCGTTCGCGGCCAATGAACGAGCGGCCGGCAGATGACAGGGTGGGCGCGCCGATCC
>JBKJLN010000389.1:0-5763 GCA_046596935.1 Acidimicrobiales bacterium | reverse complement strand
CCCGACAGGGTCGAGCGGGCCCGCACCGAGTCGGCCAGTTGGTCGGCCTGGGTCACCAGCTCGTCCCGTCGTTCCACCCACGCCTCGTGGACCGCCTGCAGCAGATCGACGAACCCGGGCCGACCGTGATGCGACGACTTGGGGAAGTAGGTGCCGGCAAAGAACGGCCGGCCGTCGGGCGTCATGAAGACGGTCATCGGCCAGCCCCCGCTGCCCGTCATCGCCTGGGTGGCCTCCATGTAGACAGCGTCGACGTCGGGCCGCTCTTCGCGATCGACCTTGACGTTGACGAACAGGTCGTTCATGACGGCGGCGACGGCCTCGTCCTCGAACGACTCATGGGCCATCACGTGACACCAGTGGCAGGCGCTGTAGCCAACCGACAGGAGAACGGGCCGGTCGAGCTCATGGGCGGCGGCGAACGCTTCCTCGGACCAGGGATACCAGTCGACCGGGTTGTCCTTGTGCTGTTGCAGGTAGGGGCTGGTCTCTTGGGCGAGGCGGTTCGACATGGCGGACGGACCCTACCCAGCGCTCTCCCCTTCAGCCGTGGCTAGCGTGACCGGTCGTGGCGACCAAGACGGTAAAGGTGCACGGACACGACGTCGCCTACCGCGAGGCCGGTGACGGGCCGGTGGTCGTCCTGGTGCACGGCATCGCCGGGAGCTCTTCGACGTGGACGCCGATGCTGCCATTGCTGGCCGACGGGTATCGGGTCATCGCCCCAGACCTGCTCGGCCACGGCGAGTCGGCTAAGCCCCGCGGCGACTACAGCCTCGGCGCCTACGCATCCGGCATCCGCGACCTGCTGGCGGTACTCGGCCACGAGCGGGCGACCTTCGTCGGCCACAGTCTCGGTGGCGGCATTGCCATGCAGTTGGCGTACCAGTACCCGCAGATGTGCGAGCGCCTGGTGTTGATCGCCAGCGGCGGACTCGGCAAAGAGGTCAACCCCCTCCTGCGACTCCTCAGTGCGCCGGGGTCGGAATACATCCTCCCGCTCGTCCTCACGCCTCGCATCCATTCCGTCGCCGGCTCGGTCGGCAGGGTGCTCGGCAAGACGGGGATGCGGGCCAATCCGTTGCTCAACGAGATCTGGAACAGCTACTCCCGCCTCACCGATGCCCGCACCCAGCGGGCCTTCGTGCACACGATCCGCGCCGTCATCGACGTCGCCGGTCAGCGGGTCAGCGCCCGTGATCGGCTCTACCTGGCTCGAGAGATCCCAACCTTGATCGTCTGGGGTGATCGGGACGGCGTCATCCCCGTGGCCCACGCGTCCATCGCCCACGACCTGATGCCGGGCAGCCGACTCGAGATCGTTCAGGGGGCCGGCCATTTCCTGCCGATCGAGCGGCCGGCGGTGCTCGAGGGCATCCTCCGCGATTTCCTCACGTCGACAAAGGCGGCAAACGTGACGCCCGATCAATGGCACGACGTCCTCACCTCCGAGAGCGCCCCTCACTGAAGCGTGTGTCACAACGTTGCCTCGGCCGGCGTCAATCAGACATGAGCATGCAGACCAAGACGACCGATGTGATCGTGGTGGGCGCCGGCCTCGCCGGACTGGCGGCCGGAGTGACGGCGGCCAAGGCGGGTGCGTCGGTCGTCGTGCTCGAAGCGCGACAGCCCGGGGGCCGGGCCCGGACGACCGAGCGGGAGGGCTTCGTCTTCAACCTCGGCGCTCACGCGCTCTACGTCGGCGGACCTGGAATGGACGTGTTGCGGCGTCTGGGTGTCGAACCCCAGGGCACGCCACCGCCCCTCCGGAACTACCAGGTGCTGGCCGACGGCGAGCTCCATTCCATGCCGAGCGGCCCCGGCTCACTGTTGCGGACGACAGCGGTGTCGGTGCGGTCGAAGGTGCAGCTGGCCAAGCTCCTGGCAACGCTGCCGAAGACGAAGGCCGCTGACCACGCCGGCCAGTCGGTCGACGAGTGGCTGGCGGGCTACGACCTGCGTCCGGACGGAGAGCGGCTCGTGCGTGCCCTCGTCCGCATCGGCAGCTACTGCAGCGACCTCTCGACCATGAGCGCAGAAGCCGCCATCCTCCAGTTGCAACACGGCGCCGATCGCGGCGTGATGTACCTCGACGGAGGATGGTCGCAACTGGTCGACGGCCTGCGGACCAACGTCGACGTACGACGGGCCACGGTGCAGTCGGTCGTCCCCTCACCTTCTGGCGTGGAGGTGCACACTGACGACGGCGTCTTGACCGCACGCTCGGTCATCATGGCGACCGGCACGCCGGCGGCCGCCCGAGCACTCTTCCCGACGGACGGCGTGCCTCGGTGGAGCGACGTCGGCGAACCCGTCTACGCCGCCTGTCTCGACTCCGGCGTGCGCACACCGCCGACCCCGGGGTACGTCCTCGGTCTCGACGAGCCGGTGTATGCAACGACGCAATCGCCCCCAGCCCGTCAGGCGCCGCCCGGTGCCGCCGTCGTGGCCGTGCTCCGTTACGGCACCCGCGCCGCCGACATCGATCGACCCGATCTGGCGCGCTATCGCTCGATTGCGGGCGTGGCCACCGACGACGTCGTCGTCGATCGCTTCCTCGCCCGGATGGTCGTCACCGGCGCCATGCCCTTGGCGGCGAACGGCGGGCTCCGGGGTCGGCCAACGATTGCATCGACCGGGTTCGATGACGTGTTCGTCGCCGGTGACTGGGTCGGCGATGTCGGGCTCCTGGCCGACGCCTCGCTGGCCAGCGGCCATGCCGCCGCCCTCGCAGCTGTCGCCCGCGTGGCGCATACCCACCGTCCCACCACGCGAGTGTCATGACGGGCTTTTCCTCGGAGGACGAACGCCGCTCGCATGCAGCGAGCCCGCCGCCTGACCACGCTGATGTCGTCGCGTTCTCCTTCGAGGACGAACGCCCTCGCCTTCTCGGTCTCGCCTACCGCATGCTCGGGGTCTATGCCGAGGCCGAGGACGTCGTGCAGGAGGCCTGGTTGCGATGGCAGGCCGCTGGGCCGGGCATCGAGCGACCGGAGGCCTGGCTGACGACGGTGACAACGCGCCTGGCTCTCGACCGGTTGCGAGCCGGCCGCCGGCGGCGAGAGGACTACATCGGTCCCTGGATCGCCGAGCCCGTCGTGATCGAGCGCGGACCGGAGGACGCCGCCGAACTCGCCGACTCTCTCACTCTTGGATTCTTGACGATGCTCGATCGGCTCTCGCCGGTGGAACGGGCGGTGCTTTTGTTGGCCGACGTGTTCGCCGTGCCCTACGCCGAGGTGGCCGAGACCGTCGGCAAGTCGGAAGTCGCATGCCGTCAGATCGCCAGCCGCGCCCGCCGGCGACTGCGCGAGGGCTCCGGCGATCCGACGGCCCGTCACCACGCGGGCACCGACCGCCGGGTGGTCGACGAGCTCCTCGTCGCCGTGGCCACCGGCGATGTCGCCCGGACGTTGGCGCTGCTGGCGCCGGACGTCGTGAGCATCAGCGATGGCGGCGCCAACCGTCGGGCGGCGCGCCATCCCGTCGTCGGGGCCGATCGGGTTGCGCGGTTCTTCATCAACCTCGCTCGGAGGACGGGCCTCCACCGAGCCAGCGTCGTCGCCGCCACCATCAACGGCGACCCTGGCGTCATCGTCAGCGTCGACGGCGCCGTCGACTTCGTGGCCGCCTTCGAGGTCGAGGGCGATTCCGTCGTCTCCATCTGGGTCGTCCGCAATCCGGAGAAGCTCGAGCACGTGCTGGAGCCCGTCTCGCTTCGTTGACCAGATCTTCGGCGGTGAAGGGGTGGCCGCTCCGCCACCTGGCGGTCTGCTAACCCTGCCGTCATGTCCGACGTTCCCCGCACCCTCGCCGAGCTCACACCTGAGTGGCTGTCCCACGCCCTCGACACGACCGTCACCTCCGTGGAGGTCACGGCGATCGCCGAAGGCGAAGGGTTCATGGGTCGCCTGGCTCGCTTGAACCTCACGTATCCGGAGGCCCCGAACGCGGCCGTGCGCCCGGCAACGGTCGTGGCCAAGCTCCCGACCGACGACCCCGGCAGCGTGGCCCTCGGACAGATGTTGCGGGTGTGGGAGCGCGAAGCCCGCTTCTATCTCGATCTGGCTCCTCTGCTCCCGGTCCGGACGCCGCGCTGTTACTACGCCGACGGCGACGAAACCTCCGGCATCTTCGCCATGCTCCTCGAAGACCTCTCGCCGTACACGGGAGGAAACCAACTCACCGGCCTCTCCCCGGAGCAGGCATCGGCCGCCGTGCAGTGGCTGGCGAGGTTCCACGGGGCCGAATCGGGCGGCGGCCATTCCGTCGGACTCGACTGGATTCCGGCGACGGCGACGAGCCCGATGTACCAGGGACTCGGCCCGATGCTCGAGGCCGTCTTTCCGATGTTCGCCGAGAAGTTCGCCGACGTGGCTCCGCCCGGAACCCTCGGATGGGTCGAGCGGATGGTGCCGCGGTGGAACGAGACCATGGCCGAGCAGCTGTTGCCCCCGACCGTCATCCACGCTGACTTCCGCGCTGACAACCTCTTCTTCGACGAGACCGAGCCGGGACTCCCCGAGGTCATCGCCCTCGACTGGCAGGCCATCGCCCTCGGCGAGGGCTTGTACGACGTGGCCTACTTCCTCGGTGGGAGCATTCCCACCGACCAACGCCGAGCCACCGAGCGCGACCTGGTGCTCGGCTACGGGCGCACGCTGCGCGAGATGGGGGTCGCCGTGCCGGGCGACGACGAGCTCTTCGATCACTACCGGCGGACGGTGCTGATGGCCATGACCGTCGGGTCGTTGCTCATGGGTCAGATCGACTTCACCATCAACCCGCGCGCCGTCGAGTTGGCGAAAGTCGCCATCGAGCGCATCTTCACCGCCGGCGCCGATCTCGAGGTCGACCAACTCATCGACTGACTCATCCACTTCCGGGCCGTAGGCTCCCGGCCTTATGGATCTTCGACTGGACGGAAAAGTCGCACTCGTCACCGGCGCCTCGCGTGGCATCGGCCAGGCCATCGCCAAGGCCTACGTCGACGCCGGCGCGCAAGTCATGCTGTCGAGCCGCAAGCAGGACGCGCTCGAGGCCACCGCCAAGGAGATCGGCGGGGAGACGGCCGTCTTCGCCGCCAACGCCGGCGAGCCCGACCAGGCCGAGGCGTGCATCCAGGCCACCCTCGATGCCTTCGGGAGGCTCGACATCCTGGTCAACAACGCCGCCACCAACCCCTACATGGGGCCGGCCGTCGACATCGACGAGGGCCGTTATGACAAGACGTTCCAGGTCAATCTCCGAGGCCCGTTCTTCTGGATCCAGAAGGCGTGGCAGGCCTCGATGAAGGAGAACGGCGGCGCCATCATCAACATCGCCTCCATCGGCGGCATGACCTACGGCGGCCACATCGGCGTCTACGACAACACCAAGGCCGCCCTCCTCCACCTCACTGGCCACTTCGCCGCCGAGCTCGCCCCCAAGGTGCGAGTCAACGGCATCGCCCCCGGCCTCGTGAAGACCGACTTCGCTCGCGCCCTGTGGGAACCGGCCGAGGAGCAGGTGGCCAAGCGCATGCCCCTCCATCGCCTCGGCGTCCCCGAGGACATCGCCAACGCCGCCCTCTTCCTCGTCTCCGACGCCGCCTCCTGGATCACCGGCCACACCATGGTCATCGACGGCGGCGCCATGGTCGGACGGTCAGCGGTCTGATCGGCGGTCGATGGGTTCACCGATCGCCAGCGAGCAGACCGCACGTGAGCGTGCCGGCTTCATCGGCGAAGCGAACCGATCAAACAGCGAACCGCCGATCAGACC
>JBKJLN010000189.1:0-2550 GCA_046596935.1 Acidimicrobiales bacterium | reverse complement strand
CTTCCGATACCAGCGCCGCCGGCACCGTGCCCTTGCGGCATCCCGTCAGCACCAGCCAGTGGCCAGCCGCAGTTTCGGCCAACGCCGACAGGCTGAACACGGGCTTCCCCTTCTCGTGGCCGGCGAGCTGGGCGGCGGTGATGGCCCGGCACAGGTTGGCGTAGCCCTGCGGGTCGCGGGCCAGCACCAGCAGGTGGCGCCCCTCGGGGTCGGGCACGCCGTTCTGCGGTTTGGTCAGCCCCAGCGACAGCTCGGCTCCGAAGATCGTCGGCAGACCGAGCGCAGATGCCGCTTCGGCGAAACGCACGACCCCGTACATCCCGTCGTGGTCGGTGAGGGCGAGGGCTTCGAGGCCGAGACGGCCCGCTTCCTCGGCCAGTTCCTCGGGGTGCGAAGCCCCGTCGAGGAAACTGAAGTTGGAGTGGCAGTGCAACTCGGCGTAGGGAACCTTGCTTGCGGGGGCTGCGGGGGTGTACGTCGCTGCCGGCGGGGGTGGCGCTTCGTAGGGCGCCCGCTTCCGTGACCACGCGGGGCTGTCGCCCCCGTTGGCGTTCTCGGGCACGTCACTGAGGCGGCGGTGCAACTCACTCCACGGCACATCCGGGTTGCTCCAGCCCATGGGTCGCGAAGGTATCGAACATACGTTCCCTTCCGCTAGTGCTGGTGGATACCCGCCGTGTGCAGAAGGCCAGGCAGGGGTACCTTCGTCCCATGGGCGTAGAAAGTTCGGTGGTGATCCTGGCCTGCACCGTGGCCGTCACTGCGGTGCTGTTGGTCTTGGCGCTGGCGGTACCAGCGATGCCGAAGCCGGCGGCGCTCTACGACAACGACGGACAACCCCGCGTCCGCCTCCTCTCTCGGGTGCTCTTCACCCGCCGCTTCACCGACGCCATCACCATCGACTGTCTCCTCGTCGCCGTCCAGCAGGCGGGTGCCGACCTCGACGCCCCCGAAGGCATGCCCTTCACTCTGCAACTCCGCACGCCCGAGACCGGGTGGTTCGCCGATCGGGTCGAGCACCTGCTCGAGGAGTGGGCGGCCGACAGCCGCGAGCTCCTCCTCGAGTTGCGGGAGGACCACGGTCGAGTGCGCACCATGATCGCCAGTGGCTCGTCGTCGGTGCACCTCGAACTCACCGGGGCCGCTGGCCTCTCCCTCACTGCTTGAGTTCACGGCGGCCGCTCGATCGCGGCTGGCGTCGGGAGCGCCAGCGAGCGGCCAGCACGTGAGCGTGCCGGCTTCATCGGCGAAGCGAACCGAAGACACAGCGCCAGCCCCCCAATAGAGTCCCCGCGTGCACGAACGGATCCGTCCCGGGCGGACCATCGACGGGATCAGCGCCGTGCTCCTCCCCTGGACCGCCGGCGGTACCGAGATCGACTGGGCTGGCTTCGAGTCGCACCTCACTCGCACGCTGGCCGCCGGGCTCACGCCGGCGGTGAACATGGACACGGGCTACGTCCAGTTGCTCGACGAGGCCCAGCGGTCCGAAGTGCTTCGGCGTACGACGTCGCTCGTCGGCGGCGGCCGTTTCATCGCCGGCGCCTGGGTGGGTGACGAGCCCGGCGCTCCGTTCGCCCTCGATGCCTACCGGACCGAGCTCGATGCCATCGCCGGCGCGGGGGGCACGCCGATCGTGTTCCCGTCGTTCGGATTGACGTCGTCAGACGTCGTCGAATCCCACGCGCAGCTGGCAAAAGGCGTCGACACCTTTCTGGCCTTCGAACTCAGCCCGGTGTTCACTCCGGCAGGACGCATCTACGACCTCGACACCTTCGCCGGTCTGCTCGACATTCCGACATGCGTCGGCGCCAAGCACTCGTCGCTGAGCCGCCAGGCGGAGTGGGATCGACTGGCGCTGCGGGATGAGCGGCGGCCCGACTTCCGCCTCTATACCGGGAACGACCTCGCCATCGACATGGTCATGTACGGCAGCGACTATCTCCTCGGACTGAGCTCGTTCGCGCCTGACGCCTTCGCCCGGCGGGATGCGCTGTGGGCCGCTGCCGACCCCGGCTTCTACGAGCTCAACGACAAGCTGCAACACCTCGGTGCGTTGACGTTCCGTGCACCCGTGCCCGCCTACAAGCACAGCGCTGCACAGTTCCTCACCATCCGGGGATGGCTCGACGGCGACGACACGCCGCCCGCTGCGCCGCGCCGGCCTGCATCTGACGTGGCCCTGCTCGAGGGCATCGCCGCCGGCCTCGGATTGCTGGCGGGAGCATGATCCAGGTTCGGAGGTTGACAACGGCGGATGCGTTCCGCGAGCACGTTGCGTCCCTCGGCGTGACCCTCCCTTTCGTGGACGAGCCCGATCCCGCACACGCCGATCACTACGCCATCCTCCCGATGGAGGGATGGGATGCGACCCCCGAAGGTCGAGCGACCGATCTCGTCCGACGTCGATGGTCGCGCTTCGGCGACAGTGGCGCCCGCCTCATCTGGGGCGGCGAGGCCGTGGCCGTGCGCGAGGACGCACGGGCCAATCCGCACCAGCTGCTCATCGGGCCTGACGTCGGGGAGTTGCGCCACACCCTCGTCCGCGCC
>JBKJLN010000092.1:0-3824 GCA_046596935.1 Acidimicrobiales bacterium | reverse complement strand
TGCTCATCTTCGCTGACCTCGACATCGGGGTCGAGGGTCGTCCCGATACGGACCCGAATGCCGCGCTCGACCAAGCGGGCGATGGCGGCGACCACGGTGGCGTGGTTGTCATCACCCCGCTGGGCGTCGTTGTCGTGGGCGTCGGCGTAGTCGAGTGACACCTGAATCAGAACGGGGCGCCCGGCCAGCGCCTCGACCCTGTTCAGGCGGTCGCCGTGGAACAGGGTCGCATTGCTGAGCACGACGGTCGGGAGCTGCTCGGCCATTGCCAGCAACACATCGACCATGTCCGGCCGTAGGAACGGTTCTCCTCCGGTGACGCCCAAGTCGGTGAAGCCGAGCTCCCGGGCTTGTACGGCCAAGTCGACCATGCGACCGGAGGCAAGGTCGCGACGAGGTGACTTTGGCGACGAGTCGGTCAGGCAGTAGGTACAGACCAGGTTGCAGTGGTAATTGCTGTAGAGCCAGACCCGCCCGGGGAGCCTGCCGTCGCGTACCGCTTCAGCGATGGCGGTGCTCATTCCGCCATCCCGACGGCGACCAGTCGGGCCAGCACTTCAGGCGAGGTGGGCAGCTCCAAGGCCGTGCAGAATCGGTTGAGGAGGAGCGTCGTCGTTGCCAGCAGGGTGAGCTCCACCACGACGTGGTCGGGACGGTCCGACCGCAACCGGTCTCGGCACGCGTTGTCGATCGGACCACAGCCCACCAAGGCGTCACACCAGGCGATCACGGCCCGGTCCTCCTCGGCCGGGAACGCTTCCTCCACTGCACCCTCGCCTCGCAGCGCGCGTACCTCGGTGGTCGACAAGCCGCTGTCGAGGGCGCCAACGGTGTGGGACTCGACGCAGTAACGACAGGAGGCCCGGGCCGAGGTGCGGAGGACCACCATTTCCTTGGTCCGGATGTCGATGGCCGACGGGCCAAGTACGAGCCCGATGAACGGGATGGCCACCTCGAGCATCTCGGGTACCTGCGCCAGCACGGCGACGATCGGACCCGGGTCGCCGCTGGCGAAGTACGGCTGGGCGAGCAGCGGGGCTTCGGCGGCGGAGAGCGTGGCGATGGGTCTTGCCTGCGGGGAACCGTTCGTCATGAGTTGGGTGGGCCGTTGTGGACGAGCTGCTCGCCGAATGCCCGCAGCCGGGTCACGTCGTCGTCGGGGACGACGATGGCGCGGCGAGCGAGGCTGGCTTTGATCTCGGTGTAGGCGTCGGCATCCAGACCGCAGCGCCGGCAATCCTCCAGATGGCGCCGGATGCGCCGGGTGGTCAGTTCGTCGAGGTTGCCGTCGAGGTAGCGCTGGAGGCGCCGTCCGACCTGCAGGCAGTTCATGGGATGGTCGGGACGGCGTCGGAGGGATCTCATCGCTTGCTCCTTGGGGCGAGGCCGGCGGCGGTCAGCCGCTCGCGCATTCGGCGCCGGGCGCGGTGGATCCGGCTCATGATCGTGCCGACTGGAACACCCATCACCCTTGCCGCCTCGACGTAGCTGAGCCCATGGATGTCAACGAGCTCGATGGCCCGGCGGAAGTCGTCGGGAAGGCTGAGAAACGCCGCCTCGACAACCGCATCGAAGGTCGCGCCGAGCACCAATGCCTCGACGCTCTGTCCGTCAGCAGAGGTGTCGGCCATCGTCGCCATCGTGCGATCGGGATCGTCGAGCAGCACGGGGCGGCGTCGGCGGGTCCGGTTGATCTGTGTATTGCGCAAGATGGTCAGCAGCCACGCCCGAGAATGGGCGCCGTCGAACCCGTCGATGCCGCGATAGGCCCGGATCAAGGTGTCCTGCACGAGGTCCTCGGCATCGGATTGATCGGGTGTGAGGGTGCGGGCCACCCGTAACAGCACCTCGACCTCTGGCAGGACAAATACCGCGAAACGCTCGTCGGTTGTTGCGGCAGGGCCGATCGCCGGAGCATCCACGAGAGCGGGAACCCGGCGGCGTGGCCCAACCATTCCCGAAGTCTCGCAGCCGTGCGTCAGTGGTGATGGGGAGCGAGAAGAGCCGCTTGGCCCGTTGTGGGGTGTTCGGAAGTGAGCCAGGCGCGAGTTGTGGTGTGGGCGCGATCGATGAGCTCGGAAGCACGGCTGAAGTCGGAGGGTGAGGTCCGGATGGGGCACAGCGGGGGCACCACACGCAGGTCGAGGGTCTGCTCGTAGCGTTCGACATCGACGGCGAGGCGTTGGTTGACGGTCAGTGTCAGGGCGTGCAGAGCCACGCCAAGGGCGCCCCGTGGTGGTTCGGTCAGTGCGCATGCGTATCCGGTCGACAGGACCCACACCGTGTCGGCGCCGAGGCTCACGGCGTGGGAGATCGGAGTGTTGTTGACCACACCCCCGTCGATGTAGTCGCGGCCGGCAATGCGCACAGGCGGGAACACCCCGGGAATTGCAGCGCTGGCCAGGATGGCGTCGACGGCGTTGCCGGTCGACAGGCGGACGTCTTCACCGGTGAGGACGTCGGTGACAATGACGTGCAGCGGAAGAGGGGCGTCCTCGAGGCGCTCGAATCGGAGGTTGTCGGCGATGAGGCGACGCAGCCCGGTGTCAGGCACCAGATTGCGTCGCCGGCCGGCGAAGGCCAGGAGCCCGAGAAGGGGACGCGTAGGGAAGGCGTCCCTGCGGCTGAGTCCCTGCCACAAGCGACCGAGGTCGGCGATTCCGTCTCGATCGGGGCGCCCGGCGATCCAGCAGCCGTTGACTGCTCCGACGGAGGTTCCGATGATGAGGTCGGGTTGGATGCCGGCTTCGCTCAGCGCGAGCAGCATGCCGACCTGGGTGGCGCCGAGCGCCGCTCCCCCGGAGAGAACGAACGCGGTGCTCACGTGGGCTGAACGCGCCTGAGCATGCTCAGCCCCGCCGCGAGCCCTTGTTCGCGTACATGGCGTGGTCAGCCCGTACGAGAAGGGCCTCGGCATCGGTCTCGCCGGGAGCGGGAATGGCGAATCCGACGCTGGCGCCGACGGTGAGAAGCCTGCCGCCGATCATGAGAGGTTCGGCCAGCACCGACCGCAGGCGAGCGGCGATGGCTTCGGCCATCGCCTCGCCGTCGACGTCAATGCAAAGCACCACGAATTCGTCGCCACCGACTCGCGCCGGGGTGTCACCTGCTTTCACGGCTGCGCGGATGCGAGCCGCCGAGTTGATGAGCACCTGATCGCCGACCTTGTGGCCGTGCTCGTCGTTGACTCGCTTGAAGTCGTCGAGATCGATGAACACGATGGCGACATCGTCTCCCGCCTGCAGCGCCGCTTCCAGACGGTTCGAGAAGACGGACCGATTGGGAAGGTCGGTGAGGACGTCGTGGTCGGCCAGGTGCCGCAACGTCGTCTCGGCCCGGCGTTGTGCGGTGATGTCGCGCATGGCGACAACGGCTCCGATCCTGGCGCCCTCGCGATCGAAGATGGCGCGACCGTTGCACGAGACCAGCCGACGTTGGCCGCGCCGTGGTGCGATCACGATCTCCTCGCCCCTCACCTGCCCGTGCTCGAAGGCCCGGAGGAGGGGGATCGACTCGGTGGCAAGCGCGGTCGTGCCGTCGGCTTCGAACAGATCGTAGTGCTCTGCCCAGGCTTCAGGGGGTATCGAAGCCAAGGACAGTCCGTGGAAGCGTTCGGTCGCCGGATTGAAGAGCGAGAGCCGTCCCTCGTCGTCGCAGGCCACGATTCCCTCCTCGAGGCTGTCCAGCACGGCCCGCAGGAAGTGCCGTTCCTTTTCGAGGGCTGCTTCTGCCGTCACGACCTCGGTGATGTCGACGACGGTGCCGCGAAGTTTGGTGGCAATGCCGGTGTCGTCGAAGTCGAATTCGGCGTGGCTGTGGGCCAC
>JBKJLN010000494.1:0-3127 GCA_046596935.1 Acidimicrobiales bacterium | reverse complement strand
GACGCCTTGGAGGTACTCGCCGACCTCTCGACCTACCTCTCGTGGCTCGCCATCGTCGGCTCGGCCTCGCCCGTCGAAGCCTCCGAACGTGACGCCGGGCCGGCGTGGGCGGTCGATCTCATCGGCCGCGTGGGCCCACTGGCGCGCCGCAAACGGGTTCGCATGGTGCGCACCGCCCTCGACGACGCCGCCAGAACCGTGGTCTTCGAGCGCATCGAGCACGACGGGCGATCCCACAACGCCTGGGTCCTGACCGGGTCGGCCACTCCAGCTCCCCTCGCCGGCGCTGGCACCCTCGTTCGGGTGGGCATCCACTACGGCGGCAATCGTGGCCTTCCCGGCGCCGAATTCCTGTTGCGCCAAGAGGTTCGCAAGGCCGGCGACCGCCTCGAGGCCTACCTCAATGCCCGCCGAGAGCGGCCGTAGCCGATCCGCCCGCCCTTTTGGGGAGATCTTTCCCGCTCTCAGAGCCAAAAATCTCCCCAGAACGGAAGTGCCGGTCGACGTGCTCAGCCGGCTTCGGTCATGTGGCTCGTCCAGGTGGCGTACATGCCGGCGTAGATCCCGCCCTGGGCCACCAGTTCGTCGTGGGAGCCGAGCTCGACGACCCGTCCGTCGTTGACCACGGCGATGCGGTCGGCTCGCATGGCGGTCGAGAGGCGGTGGGCGATGATGATCGCCGTTCGTCCTTCGAGCACGTTGTCGAGCGCCCGCTCGATGGTCGCTTCCGAGCGGAGGTCGAGCGACGAGGTCGCTTCATCGAGGATGAGGACCCGGGGAGAGGCGAGGAACGCCCGGGCCAGGGCGAGGAGCTGACGCTCACCCGAGGAGAGCGAGGAGCCACGCTCGTACACGGCGGTGTCGAGGCCCTCGGGGGAGCGCTCGACCAGTTCGTCGAGGCCGACGGCGCGACAGGCCTCGAGCAGTTCGTCGTCGGATGCGCCCGGTCGGGCGAAGGCGATGTTGTCCCGCAGCGAGCCGCCGAAGAGGAAGGGCTCCTGGGGGACGACGCCGAGCTGACGGCGCAGCGAGCGGAGGGTCACGTCGCGCAGGTCGTACCCGTCGACGAGCACCCGACCGGCCGTCGGGTCGTAGAACCGGGTCACCAACTTGGCGATGGTCGATTTCCCGGCGCCGGTGGTGCCGACGAGGGAGAACGTCTCGCCGGCAGCGATGGTGAGGTCGAGGTCGCGCAGCACCGGCTGGCCCGCCAGGTAACCGAAGTCGACCCCCTGGAAGGTGATCTCGCCTTCGATGGCCGGCAGTTCGACGGCATCGTCCTTCTCGAGCACCGTCGGCACGGTGTCGAGGAGGTCGCGGATCTTCGCCACCGCCGCCTGACCCGACTGGTAGGTGTTGTAGAGCTGGACGAGCTGCTGAATTGGTGCGAAGAAGGCGCTTACGTAGAGCACGAAAGCGATCAGCTGGCCCGGCTGGAGCGACCCGTTCAGCACCATCCGGCCGCCGATGAAGAGCACGAGCGCCTGGGCGATGATGCCGACCGCGTCGGCTCCTGGCCCGTACACGGCCGCCACTCGAGCTGCCGCCTCGTTGGCCGCCTTGTGGTCGCCGACGATGTTGCGGTGCTTGACCTCGTTGTAGCGCTGGCGGTTGTAGGCGGCGACGATGCGGATGCCCGAGAGGCTCTCCTGCAGGTCGGCCATCACGTCGGCGATGCGCTCCCGGACCCGGGTGTAGCCCTTCTCGGACCGGTTCCGGAACCACAGCGTCATCAGGGTCATGACCGGCACGATGGCGAACACGACGATGAGGGCCAGTCGGACATTCATGCTGAACAGGACGGCCACGACATAGACCAGGGTGAAGGCCTGGACGATCAGGTTGATGATGCCGTCCTGCAGGAGGTCGGACAGGGCTTCGACGTCCGACGTCATCCGGGTCATGATCCGACCCGCCTTCTCGTCGGTGAAGAAGTCGAGCGAGAGTCGTTGGATGTGGGAGAACACGCGGACGCGGAGACTCTGCATCAGCCGCTGGCCGAGCCGACCCGTCCACGAGATGCGCACGGCACTGGTGAGCCCGTTGAGGATCACCGACCCGAGATACAGCCCGGCCATCAACTTGATCACCCCGAAGTCGCGCCTGAGCATGCCTCTGTCGATGGCTCGCTGCGTCAGCTGAGGTCCGATCTGCAGGGTGATCGTCTCGATGGCCACGAGCACGATGCCCACGGCCAACGCCCACCAGTGGGGCCGGAGGAGCTTCGACAGCGTGAAGCCCTTCTGATCCGCCGGCGGAACGTTCGAGAACTCGACGACCGCTTCCGGGTGCTCAGGCTCCTTTCCGAGGAGCTTGTCGACCCCGGCCATCATCTCTGGCGGGATGCCGCCGAACGGGAGCCCGGTCGGCCCGGGACGGCCGCCGACGCCTCCGGCGAAGCCACCGAACCCTGCCATCACGAACCGCCCATGGACAGGCCGCCGGGCTTGGCGGCGTGCGCCTCCGACCACTCCTCTTCGGCCCGCGCCAGCACCTCGGCGTAGCCCGGTACGGTCGCCATGAGGTGGGCGTGGGTGCCATCGGCGGCAATGCGCCCGTGCTGCAACAGCACGACCCGGTTGGCGAGGGAGATCGTCGAGAGGCGGTGGGCGATGATCAGGGTCGTCCGGCCCTCCATGAGCGTCTTCAGGGCGCCGTGGATCTCGTGCTCGACCTGCACGTCGATCGCCGACGTGGCGTCATCGAGGATCAGGATGCGGGGGTTGACGAGCAGCGTGCGAGCGATGGCGATGCGTTGGCGCTGGCCACCGCTGAGTGTGTAGCCCCGCTCGCCGACCATGGTGTCGAAGCCGTCCGGGAGTCGATCGACGAACTCGGTGACGCCGGCGGCGGCGGACACGGCGTCGATCTCCGCCTGCGTGGCGTCGGGCCGGCCGTAGGCGATGTTGCCCCGGATGGTTTCGGAGAACAGGAAGGGCTCGTCGAGCACAAGACCGATGTGCGAGCGGAGGCTGGCCACCGTCAGGTCGCGGACGTCGCGCCCGTCGATGCGGATCGCACCTCCGGTGACATCGTAGAAACGAGGGAGAAGCCTTGCCGCCGTCGACTTGCCGGTGCCGGTGCGGCCAACGAGGGCGACGGTCTCACCTGGGGCCATGCGCAGGTC
>JBKJLN010000429.1:0-16141 GCA_046596935.1 Acidimicrobiales bacterium | reverse complement strand
CCAGGAACTCGTCCTCGCCGATGCTCTGGATCGACTCGTAGGAGGGACCGGTCGACGCGATGCCGCGCGCGTATGTCGCCGGGTCGGCGTACTCGAAGACGAAAGGAACCTCGAAGCGATCGGCGACATCGAATCCTCGGTCGGCGAGAAAGGCCTCGCCCACTCCGGGACGGCCGAGCGCCACCATGTCGGCCTGGTGCGCCACCTTCTCCTCGGTCGCCCACAGGAAGGGCGAGAGCATCCACGCCCCCGGTGATTTGCCGACATTTCCCCACACGGTGAAAGCCAGCCGTCCGCCGGGCACGAGCACGCGGTGGGCTTCGTCCACCGCTTCGGGTGTCGTGCCCCACACGCCTCGGAAGCTGGTGACGATGTCGAAGCTCGCGTCCTCCCATGGGAGCGCCTCCATGTCGCCCACCCGGATGTCGGCGTCGGGGGAGCGATCCTGGGCGACGGCCACGAGCCGTCCCGCGGCATCGATCCCTGAACAGGTGGCGCCCCGCACCCGGGCGAGCTCGATGGCCAGGCCCGAACCGCAGGCAAGGTCGAGCAACCGATGACCGGCATCGACTCCGAGACGGTGGTGGATGGCGACGTACTCCCGGCAGTTGCCGGGCTCACTCAACGTCGCGAACTCTGCGGCTCGGCGGCCCCATCCCTCGTCGACCATCGTCCAACTCACGGCGTTCTCCCTCATGCGACTTGCTCGGCAACCCTACGGCTCGCGACCCAATCGAACCTTTCGAGCACGGATGTGTGCTGTCGCTTAGGTTGCACTTTCCAGTGTGTATGAGGAGACGTTCAGATGGCTGATGACGTGGCTGAGGTCAACGGTGTCCCGTGCGACAAGATGTTCGGGGCGATCGCGAAGTTCCGTGAGAACGGAGATCTGGCGCAGTTCCGGTTCTCCGCCAAGAACGAGTGGGTGGAGGGCACGGCCAGCGAGTCGACCATTCACGAGTGGTACGGCATCGGTGCCGAACACAAGCACGTGGCCGAGTTCGCCTACAAGGCCGATCACCCCACGCTCGGCCATGGTCATGGGCCGACCCCACAGGAGTACGTACTCCACGCGCTCGCAGCCTGCATCACTGCCGGCGTGGCGACGGGAGCCGCCGCTCGGAACATCAAGCTCAACAGGGTGTCGTCGACGGTGAGCGCCAACATCGATGTGCGCGGAGTGCTCGGCGTCGACCCCGACATTCGCAAGGGCTTCAGCGACGTCACGGTCACCTTCGACATCGACGCAGAGTGTGACGAAGCCCAGAAGGACGCGCTCATGGCCGCCGGCGCCAAGTACTCGGCTGTGTTCGACATGCTGGCCAACCCCACCGAGGTCACGGTCACCCGCAAGACCTGACCATTCGACAACGTCGGCGGCGACCGAATGGACGTTCCACGGAGCGTGATCGCATCACTGCCCCACAGGCTTTCGACGCATCAACGCAGAGACGGAATGCAAGCCTTGGCGATGGCTTCGATGTGGCGGGAGTCGGTGCCGCAACATCCTCCGAGGACTTGGAAGTTGGGATGCCGTTCGAGGATTCCTGCGTACTGGCTGGCGAGTTCCAGCGGATCACCGTCATCGAGCTCTTCAGCTGCATCGAGTTCCGCGTGGCTGGCACGCGAGGCGTTCGCCCGGAGGAGACCGATTCTGCCGATCGCCGACGCTTGCAGCTGCAACGCGGAGTCGAAGTGGTCGGGATGAGCGCAGTTGATCCCGTAATGCAGGGGCGCCCCGTCGGTCGACGCGTCGACCTCCGTGATCGCCTCGTCAAGGGCCTGGCCGCTCGGCAGCCGGCCGTCGGTCTCGACCGTGAACGAGATGACCACGGGGATGTCGGCCGCAACCGCCGCGCGCACAACGCCGATCGCTTCGCCGGTATGAGTTGCAGTGAGCATGGTCACGCGGTCGGCGCCAGCAACGGCAAACGACTCAACTTGTGCTCGGTGGTAAGTCGCCGCGTCGCCGGGTGTCAGCAGCTGGCCAGGTGCATAGCCATCGCCGCGCGGTCCGATGTTGCCGCTGACGATCAGTTGCACCGTCGGAACCTGGAGACCGATCGAGCGGATGAACATCACGGCATCGCGATTCGTTCGGTCAAGTGCCCCGGCGTCATAGCCAAGCCGAGTTCCCCAATCCGCGTTCGCTCGCCAGGTGGGGGTCTCGAGCACCATGTCGGCCCGTGCCTGTTCGGCGATTCGGAGATGGTCGCTGAAGTACTCCGCGAGCACGACGCGACCCTCGGGCTCGTCGAGAAGTGGGAAGGCAGCGAAGTCGCGAAGGGCGACGCCCCGGTGAAACACCAACCATGTCTCCAGTCCGCTGTCTGTGAGCATCGCGGTTGGCATGAACATGCGCTCCTTGTGACCGGGCCAGGACAGACACAGTGTGCCTGCTCCAAGGTCAGCCAGAAAGTCGCCGAAGATGGGCGTTGTGTTCGGCGGCTGGTTCGCTCCAGAGCCGCCATCCCAGCCACGCAAACCCGGCCGTGGTGGGGACGAGGGGATCGAGAGAAGGTAGGTGAGGTGACCGGCGTCGCTCCCCGCAAGGGTCACAATTCCGGCAGCCGCAATCCCGGTTATTGCAGCGACGCCGCCCCCTGCGAGGAGCGCCAGTGGGGTCACCGGAAGAACTGACGCTCGCAGCATTTCGACGGCGAACACGACCTGTGCGATCGCGAGCATCGGGACGAGAACGAACGGAGCACCCCAGCCGGCTGCGACCAGCGACACCGGCGGGGCGATGATGACGAGCACGAGCGCCGCCCGGCCGAGCGGCCCAAGGCCCCCGTGTCGAGCCCTCAGGCCCCACAGACCGAAGACGAACGTCGGAAACGCCAGGGCGAGCATCGCAACGGCAATGCCGTGAACGGTGCCACGCGCTGTGGCCGTGTTGCCCAACTGACCGAAGACCAGGAGGAATGGCGTGAGGACAGCGGCGAAGCCGGCTTGGCGTGTTCGAATCGTGGGCACCGAGACTCCTTGCTTGGCTTGGGTATGGCACGTCCGAGACATGAGTGCAGCTGAGCCGAAGCGGGCGACCGCTTCGCTCTCGGCTTCGATCACGCTGCGCCCCGATGCCGTCAAGCGTTCGACGGCCTCGAGCAGGTGGTCTTCGGATTCGGCGACGATTTCGTCGGCGTCCGGAAGCCCCGCCACGCTGAAGCGCAACTCCCGGAGATACGCGGCGATCAGGCCATCGTGGGCCATGCCGGCGCCCCCACGATGCGTTGGACCGTGAGCGCAAACGCGCTCCACTCTCGCCGCTTCTCGCGAGCGGCCTTCTTGCCTCCCGTCGTCAGCGTGTAACTGCGTCGACGGCGACCATTCACTTCATCCCACCGACTGGTCAGCAGACCGGCTCGCTCCAATCGATGCAGGGCCGGATAGATCGTGCCTTCAGGCAGATCGATCGCCCCATCGGTGCGGCTTCGGAGTTCCTCGATCACCGCATAGCCGTGCTTTTCCCCGTCCTCGATGATTGCCAGGAGCAACAGGTCGAGGTGTCCCTTCAAAGCGTCGGCCCGCATACCTAGCGACGCTATACCTCGGTAGGCTAGGGGTCAAGGAATTCCGTGGCCGAAGTGGTCAGACCCGCTCGATGATGATCGCCGGGGCCATGCCGCCGGCGGCGCACATGGTGACGAGGCCTACTTGCTTGTCTTGGCGCTCGAGTTCGTCGAGAAGTGTTCCAACGAGGATGGCACCGGTGGCGCCGATCGGGTGTCCGAGCGCCATCGCACCGCCGTTGACGTTCACCGTCTCGCGATCGAGCTCGAGATCGCGCATGAACTTCTCGGAGACGACGGCGAACGCTTCGTTTATTTCGAAGAGGTCGATGTCGGTGATGGTCATGCCGGCTCGCTTGAGGACTTTCCTGGCCGACGGCACGGGGGCGTTGAGCATCAGGGTCGGATCGTCGCCCATGTTCCCGCAGGCCACGACGCGTGCACGCGGTCGAAGGCCGTGCGCGCGGACGTAGTCCTCGCTGGCGTACAACACCGCGCCAGCGCCGTCGACAACGCCCGAGGAGTTGCCGGCGTGGTGGAAGTGCTGGATCTCGAGGTCGGGATACCGCTGATTGATGAGTTCGCGGTAGGTCGGGCGGTCTTCGGCGAAGCGGTGGTCGGCGATGCCGGCGAAACTCGGTTGCAGGGCTGCGAGCGTCTCGACTGTCGTCCCGGGCCGAGGGAACTCCTCACGATCGAGTGCGGTGCTGCCGTCGAGGTTCAGCACCGGGACGAGACTCCTGTCGAACCGACCTTCCTGGATCGCCACCACTGCACGGCGCTGCGATTCAGCGGCGTGCTCGTCGAGCGCTCGCCGGCTGATCCCTTCCAACGTGGCGATCGCATCGGCGCAGACACCTTGGTGCGACTGCGGATGGATCGACTGAAGGTGCTGGTTGAGGGCACCCATGGGCAGCATGCCCTTCTTGGGTAGCGACATCATCTCGGTGCCACCGCCGATGACCAGATCTTCGAAGCCAGCCATCACCATGGCGGCCGCGAAGTTGTTCGCCGTGATGCCGGAGCCGCAATACCGGTCGAGGGTCACGCCGCTGGCGCGCACGTCGTAACCAGCATCGAGCGCAGCCATCCGGCCGAGGTCTCCGCTCTGTTCCATCACCTGAGAGCTCGTGCCCCAGACAACGTCGTCGACGTCGGCGGTATCGAAGCCGATGCGATCGACCAGTGCCTTGAGCACCGTGCTCGCCAGATGCTGCGGGTGGAGGTGGGCCAGCGCGCCCTTACCTTGCTTGCCGATGCCCCGAGGCGTGCGGCAAGCATCGATGATGAATGCGTCTCCCATCGGAGCACCTTTCGTTCTTGGCCTGGCGCCGCTCGAGGCGCAGGCTTCCTGTGCACAAGCTACGCAGCTCCCGTCCTGCGGCGCGCCCGACGATGACACGGACGTCGGAGGAGACCGGCCACTCCTGAGGGGGGAACGCGCTTGACATATGCTGATATAGGCATAGGATCTGGCCATGGCAAGAGCGGCAACGACGACGGATGCCTTCAATGCCATTGCCGAAGTCCACCGCCGGGACATTCTCGGGGCCCTCGCCGGCGGAGAAGCCGCGGTCGGGGACATCGTCGAGCGTCTCCGGCTGTCGCAGCCGCAGGTGTCGAAGCATCTCGGTGTGTTGCGAAGCGTCGATCTGGTCCGATGTCGCACCGTCGGGCGGCGGCGCCTGTATCGAGTCAACGGCGCCGCCCTACGACCAGTGCACGACTGGGTCCGTTCGTTCGAGGCCCTGTGGAGTGCACGCCTCGACCGCCTCGACGACGTCTTGACCGAACTCCAGCAGCCCGATCCACTCGAAGAGGAAATCACATGACGAACACTCGCCACGGCACTGCGATCGTGAGCCTTCCGTCCGACCTCGAGATCTGCATCACCCGGGTCTTCGATGCCCCGGCGACGCTGGTCTTCAAGGCGTGGACGACCCCAGATCTCGTCCGGCGGTGGTGGGGTTTCGAGTCCTCGCCGCTCGTGCTCTGCGACATCGACCTTCGGCCCGGAGGTGCGTGGCGATACCTGACCCGCGACGCCGACGGGGTCGAACTCGGCTGGCACGGCGTCTACCGAGAGATCGACGCCCCGAATCGGCTGGTGTCGACCGAGGTCTTCGAGGGCTACCCGGACGGGGAAGCGTGCAACACCCTCACCCTCACCGAGGTCGATGGCGGAACCGAACTCACGGTGATCGTGTTGCACGCGACCAAGGAGAACCGAGACGGCCATGTCGGTTCGGGAATGGAACGCGGCCTGCAGCACTCCCTCGACCGCGTGGACGATCTGCTCGTCGCACTGGTGGAAGAAGCGGCGCCCACGGGTTCGAGAGGAACCCGATGAGCGAGATCGCCGACCGGTACCGAAGGGTGGCCGGCCGGTTCACGGCCCGCGTCAACGAGGTCACATCGGCGGCATGGGAGCTCCCTGCGCCCTGTGAGGGCTGGGTCGCTCGGGACGTCGTTCGCCATTTGGTCGTCTGGGTCCCGGCGTTCCTTGCCGCATCGGGGGGTCCGGCGATCCCGTCAGGCCCGTCGGTCGACGACGATCCGGCCGGCGCATGGAGCGCGCTGAACACCGGGATCCAAGACCTGCTCGATGACCCGGTCGTCGCGGCCAGCGAGATCAACCATCCGCAGGCCGGAACCCATCGACTCGAGGACGCCATTGCGATGTTCTTCCTCGGCGACATCGTCGTGCACACCTGGGATCTCGCTCGGGCCGCCGGCCTCGACGAGACCCTCGATGCCGACGTGGTCCACGACATGCTCGTCGGGATGGAGCCTCTTGACGAGATCCTCCGATCCAGCGGCCACTATGGACCGAAGGTCGAGGTCCCCGCAGGCGCCGACGAACAGTCGAGGTTGATCGCCTTCACCGGGCGTCAACCTTTCACGCTATGAAGTCGCCATGACGTCGCCGCTCTCCAGTCCAATCTTTTGGCAATTGCCCCTCGCCGAGCGGATGAGGCAATTCGCTGACCTTCGCGAAGTGGGGCCGTTCACCGCTGTGGAGGTCGAAAATCCGCTCACCGGGATGAAGGAGTCGTTCTTTGCGGTGACCCGCTTCGACGAGGTCGTCGAGATCAGCCGGCGCCCGCAGGACTTCTGCTCGGGCCAAGGGGCCGTGTCGATCCCCGACATGCCCGCCGAAGCCCTCGAGTTCTTCGGTTCGTTCATCAACATGGACAATCCTCGTCACGCACGGCAGCGAGCGATCGTCGGGAGGTCGTTCTCCCCGCGAGAGATCAAAGGCGTCATGGATTCCGTCGAGACCATCTGTGCGGAGGTCATCGACGGGTTCTGCGAAGAAGGGGAGGTCGACCTCGTCAAGGTGCTCTCGCAGCCGTTCCCACTCCTGGTCATCTGCGACATGATGGGCATCCCCCGGAGTGAGTTCGACACGGTGTTGCGGGCGACGAACGTGATTCTCGGAGCAGGCGACCCCGAGTTCACCCCTGGGGACGACATGTTCGGTGCGCTGTTCGGCGCGGGAATGGAGCTCACCGCGCTCATGAACGAAGTCGCTGCAGAGCGGCGCAAGAATCCCACGAACGACCTGACGTCGCAGCTCGTGCACAACGATCTTGGTGAGGACATGCTGGCGCCCGAGGAGATCGCCCCGTTCTTCATCCTGTTGGCCGTGGCCGGAAACGACACGACCCGTACGGCGATCAGCCACGGGATGAATTTCCTGGCACAAAACCCCGACCAGCGTCGCATCTGGCAGGACGACCTCGATCGGGTGACCCCGACGGCGACGGAGGAGATCGTCCGCTTTGCCTCTCCGGTCACGTTCATGCGGCGCACGGCGACGGCCGATGTCACCGTGTCGGGTCACGACTTCGCAGAAGGAGAGAAGGTCGTCCTGTTCTACGGGGCCGCCAATCGCGACCCGCGGCAATTCGACGACCCGGAATCCTTCAATGTCCTGCGGGATCCGAACCCTCACGTGGGCTTCGGCGGACCAGGACCGCACTTCTGTCTCGGCGCCCATCTCGCGCGACGAGAGGTGTCGGTCGCGTTCCGCCAACTCCTCACGCGCTTGCCCGACATCGAGGTGACGGGTGATGCCGTTCCCCTGGAGGCTGCTGGCATTCCGCTCGTCGGCGGCATCAAGCGACTGCCGGTGAAGTTCACGCCCACCGCCAAACGCGCATCAGCCTGAGTACGCGACTTCGGCCATCCGCTGATCGTCCCGATGACGTTGCTTCCGATTGCGTGACCGCTGGTTCGGGCGGCGTCGAGAGCCATTCGCCCAGAACAGCGTCGACCAGATCGTCGTCTACGAGAAGCCGCAAGAGCTGGAGGCACCTGCCAGAGGTCAACCTCGACGCGGCGGCGACCGCGTGGGTCTGACCTCGCGATGTATTCCGAGGCGCTCGAGCCGGTGCGCGAGGTCGGCAATCGCCGTGTCGACGGCACCGTCTGGCCGCTCGCCCGAACGATCGATCGCCCATGCCACGATCACATCGCCGAGGCGATCGAGTTCGGCCAACACCCGAAGGAGCTCGACGAGCGCCGGGTCGACGTCCGCGCCGGCCGGATCTGAGGTCGCATGCATCGCCGACCAGATCTTGGGGCCATCGCGCTCCAACGTCTTGGCATGAGGACGAAGGGCTGCCTCCATGCGGCGGAGGAGTTCGATGGTCTCGCTCGATCGCTGCGGCTGGGGCTGGGCATAACGGGTCAGTGCCGCACGGAAGCTCCATTGGCTCGATCGAGGACGCTCGGCGGTCTCGAGGAGCTGCGCCAGCGCGTGCGGTTCGACGTCACCGGCCATGAGCTCGATCGTACGAGCCGGCGGATCACGCGAGCATCGCCTGCCGGACGTCGTCGTTCGTCGGGTCGGCGAGAGGGCTGTCCGACCCGTCGTCCGGCAGGAAGAGCCCGTGCACCTTCACGGCGAGCAGGGCGAGTTCGCCGACGCTGCGCGGCGGAGTCCCGGCAGGGAAACACTCGGGTCGGTCGCGCAAGAACGTGGCGGCTGCATGAACCGCCATGGCCACCACCTCGTCGTCGGCTGCCGAGAATTCGAAGCGCCATCGCTCGGCCCGATCGGCGATGGCCTCTTTGCCATCGTCGCGCGCTGAAAGCCCGGTGGCGGCGAAGACGCGACAGTCATAGGAGCGACAGGTGCGCGGTCGGTCGTCATAGATGGAACAGCCATCCAAGGTGAGCATCGGACACTGTCCACGCTCATCGAATCCCAGGACCATGTGGCCCTTGGGTCGCCCTGGCGCCGGAAAGAGGAGGGATGCAGGTATCCGCCGCCGCGCCGCAGTGTCGTCTGGCTCGACGTGGATGAAGTACGAGGATCGACAGCATGCCGTGCAGGTGCCGCAGGGAACGTCGACGTCGACCCTGCCCCCCGGAGTTCGGGCCTCGATGGTGATCGCCACCCAGGGGGCGAACCGCCCAGCCGAGAGGGGTCCGTCGAGCCCTTGATGGCCTGGGACCGGCGGTTCTGACGGCACGGCGAGATGATGACACCCGAGACAGCCTCAGTGCTGCGGCCCGCTCCACTCGAGAAGGACGACCGTGGCGTCGTCGCGCAGCTCGGACCGTCGATGGTCGAGCACGCCCCGCACGAGTTGCCTCACCACTTCTTCTGCCGGGAGGCGATCCGACGCGCACTGCCCGACGATGTCGGCGAGACGGTCGAGCCCGAATTCCTCGCCCTCCGGGGTGCGGGCCTCGACCACGCCGTCAGTGAAGAACAGGACGCCGTCACCGGGTTCGAGCGACACTGACGACACCTCGGCGGGTTGGGCGTCGAGACCCCACGGGTAGGTCGGCCTGACCTCGAGCTGGTTGATCACCTGGCCGTTGCGGATGAGGAGGGGACAGGGGTGTCCGGCGTTCGTCAGAGCGAGCGTCCCGGTGGCCAGCTCGAGCTGTACGAGTTGGCCCGTCGCGAAGGCATCCCCCTCGAACTGTTGCTCGATCAGCTGGTCGAGCGATGCGTGCATCGACGTCAGGCCGCGGCCTTCTCGGCGACCATGGCGGTACGACCCGACGGCCAGCGCAGAGATGGTGGCTGACGTGACGCCATGCCCCATGGCGTCGATGAGGGCGAGGTCGAGCATCGGCCCGTTGAGGGCATAGTCGAAGCAGTCGCCTCCGACCTCGTAGGCCGGTTCGAGGCGACCGGCCACGCAGCAGCGCGGCGTCCGCAAGACGAGGGGTGGCAGGAGATCCCACTGCATACTGGCGGCCAGCGACATCGCCTTTCGCCGGCGATGGAGCTGATACACGTCGGTGCAGCGGGTGTGCGCAGCGATGAGATACCCGGCGAGGATTCCCACGTTGATGCAGTCGTCGAGCACGCTCTCATCGACACGAGGAAGTGTCATTGCCAGCACGCCGGTTCGGTCGGAGCCTTCGATGATCGGAACCCACACTCGGGTTCCGTCGTCGCGCGCCGCCGTGACCGGGCTTCGGGTGAGGAATGCCCGACCCGCCATCGACGTGGCGACCTCTTCGCCGGTCGGCAGGGCGGCGTGGGCGGCCCGATCTGGGAGAGGCTCGAGGACCTGTTGTTCGAAGTCGACAAGGTAGATGACGACGTCAGTGGCGCCGAAGTCGCGAACAGCCGAGGCGATGGTGTCGACGACCGCGGCTGGGTCGGCCCCCTCGGAAGCCCGCAACACCGCGACCAGATCGAGATGGTCGCTCACATCGCCAGCCTACGGGGCATCTGCGGGCCCGCAAGTTGCAGCCGGGTCCCCTCACCGCCTAGGAGAAAGACATGACGCAAATTGGAAGACTTCTTGCCGCCAACAAGGCCTACGCCGCGGCCCGAGCGAATGTGGCGAACGGTCGACCCGGCCAGCATCTCGCCGTTGTCACGTGCATGGACGCTCGGATCGATGTCTTCGCTGTGCTCGGTCTGCATCTGGGCGAGGCGGTGATCCTTCGCAACGCCGGCGGTCGCATCACCGACGACGTTCTGCGCAGCCTGGCGCTGGCGACCCACGTGCTCGGTGTCGACAACGTCGTGGTGATGCAGCACACCAAATGCGGGCTCGCCGGCGTCACCGACGAGAAGCTTCGAGCGCTGACGGGAGCCGACCTCGGGTTCTTCCCGATCGACGATCATGCGGCTGCGCTGCGTGAGGACATCGACATCCTGGCAACCACGTCGTACCTCGAGCCACTGACGGCGATCGCCGGCCTCGTTTATGACGTCGAAAGCGGCGAGGTCGGAGAGATCGTCGACTGGAGCCGCACTCCGTGACCACGCCCGCGGGTCATTGGGTGAACGAGCCGCCTTCGCCAGCCAGCCGCACGAGCATCGGTGCCGGCGCAAAGGAGGAACCGAACTCCTTCTCGAAGGCTCGGAGCTGTTCGACCACGGTCGTGAGGCCGACGGAATCGGCGTAGAACATCGGCCCACCCGTCTCACGAGGCCAGCGGTAGCCATGGATCCACACGACGTCGATGTCGCTGGCCCGCAGCGCCTTGCCTTCGTCGAGGATGCGGGCACCCTCGTTGATCATCGGGAACAGCTGGCGCTGCAACATCTCCTCATCGGAGAACGAACGAGGCGTGCGCCCGCTCCGTGCCACGAAATCGTGGAGGAGACCCTTGACCTCGTCGGACGGGCTGGCGAGGCGGTTCTCGTCGTAGTCGTAATAGCCGGCGCCCGTCTTCTGCCCCCTCCGTCCGGCTTCGCAGAGCACATCACGGAGCGACTCGCCTTTCGAGGTCTCGGCGTTCCAACCGATGTCGAGGCCGGCGAGATCGCTCATGGCGAACGGCCCCATCCGGAATCCGAAATCGGTGAGAACCCGGTCGACGTCCCACGGCATGGCGCCATCGAGGAGCAGTTCCTGGGCTTGGGCTTGGCGGCGCGAGAGCATGCGATTGCCCACGAAGCCAGGGCCGACTCCGACGAGCACGCCGATCTTGTCGATGTCCCTGGCCGCCTGCATTGTCGTGGCGATGACCTCGTTCGAGGACTTCTCTCCCCGGACGACCTCGCAGAGCTTCATGACATTGGCGGGAGAGAAGAAGTGCATCCCGATCACCGACTCGGGGCGGGCGGTGGCAGTAGCGATCTCGTCGACGTTCAGGAACGAGGTGTTCGTGGCCAGAATGGCGCCGTCTTTGACGATGCCGTCGAGCTGGCCGAAGACCTGCTTCTTGATGTCCATGTTCTCGAAGACCGCCTCGATCACCAGGTCGCAGTCGGCGAGGTCGGCGTAGTTGAGCGAGCCGCTGATGCGGTCGGCTCGAGCCGCCGCCTCATCCGTCGAGAAGCGGCCCTTGGCGGCGGAGTTGTCGTAGTTGCGCCGAACCACGCCGAGGCCGCGGTCGAGTGCCTCTTGCTTTTGCTCGACGACGACGACCTGCGTACCAACGCTGGCGAAGTTCATGGCGATGCCGCCGCCCATCGTTCCGGCGCCGATGACACCGACCTTGTTGATGGGCGCGACGGGCGTGTCTGCGGGCACGTCGGGAATGGTCCAACACTCCTGCTCGGCGCGAGTCAGGTACGCATCGGCGGCTGCAGCGTCGACGGGAGTGTTCGGCGTGTCCATTCGGCGATGCTACCGAGCGTTGGTTGTGGGCCTTCCTGGCAGAACGTGGGGCTCAGCGCAACAGGGCGTCGGGGGGAAGGGCGACGATTCCGCTCCCACCGATCGCGCGCAGGTCGCTCAACTTCGCCCAGAAAGCCCGGGACTCGACCACCAGATGAACGGCGACCAGGTCGTTGCGGCCGGCGAGCGGAAGCACCGTCGGAGCGGCCAGACCGGGGAAGAGCGCACTGAGGTTGCCGATCTCCTGGGGCGGGAGGTGCAGCATCACGTACCGGTGGCGCCCGGCGTCGAGGGCGGCCGTGAGGCGGAGGGCCAGGTCGGTCGACTCGGGCTCGCCGTGATGGACGAAGAGGGCTTCACATGACGTGATCTCGGCCAGGACGCGTAACCGATTCTGACTGAGGCTCGTCCCCGTCTCGCGGAGGTCGACGATGGCATCGGCGAGGCCGGCGGCGCACACGCCTTCGAGGGCGCCACCCATCGCGACGACGGTGGCTTCGACGCCCTGCGATGCAAACCACGTCCGGGTGGCGACCGGCAGATGGGTGGCGACGATGGCTCCGTTGAGGTCGGCGGCCGATGTTCGTCCATCGTCGTCGCGACTGGCAACCACGAGGTCGGAACGGGCCAGCCCCAGTGGCGTCGACGCCAAGTGGGCGAGGCCGTCTTCGAGGACGATGTCGGTGGAGACGAACGCGGCGTCGATGCGACCGGCCACCAGCCAGGCGGCGGCGTCTCGCGGGCGCATCTCGATGAACTCCAGGCCGTCGACGGTGGCCCGTGCGCCCGTGCCGCGGAACGACGACGTGCGGAAGCCGGCGTGGTCGAGAAGGCCCACGACTCCATCGCGAAGGCGGCCGCGAGACGGCACGGCTACCCGGATCGTCAACGCCGCCGCTCCTGCAACTGGCGCAAGACCTCGTCGAAGGGAACGTCGGCCTCGACGAGCCCGACGAGGAGATGGAACACCAGATCGGCGGCCTCCGAGGAAATTCGTTCGGGATCGCGCGGAGCTCGGGTGAGTTCGAGGCACACCTCGAACGCCTCCTCCATCACCTTGCGCTGGATGCGCTCGGGATCGGTCAGGAGCTCGGCCGTGTACGACCCCGGCGGAGGGGTGTGACGGCGCTCGCGAAGGAGTTCCTCGAGCTCACGGAGAACGTTCTGCACCCGGTCATTGTTGTCGACGGTCGACCAGGGTGATCGTCGTATTGTCCTTGCATGCGCCCTGGCCTGGTGACTGCGGTGAGCACCAGCCTTTCGCATTCGATGGCGAAGCCCAATGCCCTGTCGATCACGCTCGTTGCGGGGGTCGGCGTTGCCGGCGACGCCCACGCCGGTGCCACGGTCAAGCACCGCTCGAGGGTGAAGAAGGACCCCACCCAGGCGAACCTGCGTCAGGTGCACCTCATCCACAGCGAGCTCCACGATGCCCTCCGCCACCAGGGGTTCGACCTTGCCCCCGGTGAGATGGGCGAGAACGTCACCACCTCGGGCCTCGACCTGCTCGGCCTCCCTGTGGGCACGAAGCTTCGCCTCGGCGAGGAGGCGGTGGTGGAGGTCACCGGCCTTCGGAACCCCTGTGTCCAGCTCGACCGACTGCGTCCTGGCCTCATGGGAGCGTGCCTCGAGCGGGTGGAGTCGGAGGAAGGCGGCGAGGCGCTGCGACGGCTGGCGGGGGTGATGGCCGTCGTGGTCGTCGCCGGCGAGATTCGAGCCGGCGATCCGATCATCGTGGACCTGCCGCCCGAACCGCATCGCCGGCTCGGCGTCGTCTGAGCGTCAGTCGGACGTGGACGTCAGCGGCCGGTCGAACTCGGCCAGAACGTCGGCGGTGTCGGCGCCCAGGGGCCGGCCGAGCCAGCGGATCCGCCCCGGTGTCGCCGAGAGACGGGCAACGGGGCCTTGGGTGGCCACGCCCTCGAGGTCGACGAGCATGCCGCGGGCGACGACGTGGGGGTCGACGACGACCTCGGTCATCGCCAGGACAGGGGCGATGGCGGCGTCGGCCGCTACGAAGGCATCGATCACCTCGGTGGCGGTGCGAGCGCCGATCCAGTCGATGACGGCGCCATCGGCGATGTCGCGATGGGCGACCCGGCCGGCGCTGGTGGTCATGCGCTCGTCGTCGCCGAGACCCACGAGGGTCATCACGCGACGGGCCACATCCTCCGACGATGTACTGACGGCCACCCACTTGCCGTCACTCGTTCGGTAGGTGCCGCGGGGTACTGAATAGGCGATGCCCGACCCGAGCCGGGGCTGGTCGTAGTCGAGAAGCGCGGCGGCCGCCGGGAGTGGGCCCATCAGCTGGAGCATCGACTCGAGCAGGTTGACATCGACGTCCTGACCGACGCCGGAACGCAGGGCCACCATCGTGGCGAAAGCGGCGACGAGGGCGGTCACCTCGTCGGTCAGGGCGATCGGTGGCAGCAGGGGTCCGCCGTCGGGTTCGCCATTGAGTCCGGCGAAACCGCTCATCGCCTCGGCCAGGGTTGCGAACCCAGGTCGCCCGGCATACGGCCCGTCCTGGCCGAAGCCGGTCACGCGGGTGATGATCAGGTTCGGGTTGCGTTCGAGGAGGACGTCGGGCCCGATCCCCAGCCGTTCGAGGGTGCCAGGGCGGAAGTTCTCGATGAACACGTCCGATCGCTCGACGATCCGGAGGAGCGCGGATCGGCCCTCATCGGTCTTGAGGTCGAGCACGATCGTCCGTTTGTTGCGACCGATGAGTTTCCACCAGAGGGTGATGTCGTCGCGAGGGTCGACCCAGCCCAGGGTGCGAGTGCCATCGCCTTCGGGTCGTTCGACCTTGATGACGTCGGCCCCGAAGTCACCGAGGTGGCGCGCCGCTCCTGGCCCGGCGACGACCGTGGCGCAGTCGATGACCCGAAGGCCGGCGAGGGGACCGTCGGGTGTGGTCAGAGACCCAGAGTTTGGTGCCGATGGCGCGCGTACTCCTCAGCCGCAGCGACGGCGGCGAGCCGAGAGCGAAACCACACCTCGGCGGCAACCCTGGCCAGCAGCAGCCCGGCGAGCAACGCCAGAAGAGGGTCGACCCGGGCGGGCGCGCTCGACGCCACGGTCGTGCCGGACGTTGCGGGACGGAGCTCGAAGGGGATCACGGGGCTCTGACGCAACGCCACGCTCCGCCTCGAGGTACTGGCCACAGGGCGTCGGGTCCGCACGGCCGGCCGGGAGGGCGGACGGGCCACTGCGACCTCTGCAGGAGCCACGGCGGCGGCCTTGGCAGGTGCCGGCACCGGTGGGCTCGGCGTCGAACCCGCAGCCGGGCGGGCCGAAGCCGCGCGACGCGTTTGGCTGGCGTCGACAGCCGTCACCGGTCCTTCGTTCGGATCGTCGGGGCGGCCGTCGTCGTCGACGATCGTGATGGTCGCGGGCGTGCCGGTCGAGGCGGTTTCACCTCGCGGGTTGAACAGGCGGATCGCAAACTGCTCGCGCTCCTCGGCTTCGGCGTCGTTGCGGATCCGGACGAAGACGGTCTTGATCGATTCACCGACATCGAAGGCCAGCGTGCCCGACGTATCGAAGTAATCGACACCGCCGCGCGCCGTCCCACTCTCGGTGGCGTAGTCGACGAGGAGCCGATTGAGGTGGAGCGCTCCGGTCCGTTCGACGTAGAGGCGCACCATCTCGCTGCTCTCATCGACCTGCACGGAAGTAGCCGAGAACCGAACCGTGCCGTCGGTCGTCTGTGCGGCCGCCGGTGCCGCGCCGACGCCGAGGAGCCCGACCAGCGCCAAGGCAAGGGCGACGAGGGACCTACGGCTCACGAATGGGAGTTCGACACGACCCTGTCCATTCCCTTGCCAGCTTCGGCTCAGAACGGGCAAGGTCGGGGAGTGGATCTCGAAGCGGTCGCTCAGGTGACGGCCTCGGCCTCCGACGCCTTGGAGGTACTCGCCGACCTCTCGACCTACCCGGCGTGGCTCGCCATCGTCGGCTTGGCCTCGCCGGTCGAAGCCTCCGAACGTGACGCCGGCCCGGCGTGGGCGGTCGATCTCGTCGGCCGCGTGGGCCCACTGGCGCGCCGCAAACGGGTTCGCATGGTGCGCA
>JBKJLN010000169.1:0-3622 GCA_046596935.1 Acidimicrobiales bacterium | reverse complement strand
GTTGCGCTCGCGGCTCTGATCGGGATGCTGATGGTCCCGGCTCGACCTGCGGCGGCGGTCGAGGCCACCGACCCGATCTACAGCGCCGACTTTCCTGATCCGTCGGTGCTGCGTGTGGGGGCCTTGACCTACGCCTACGCCACGAACGGACGGGAAAACGTCCGCACCATCGTCTCGCCCGACCTTCGTTCGTGGCAGCGACTCGGCGACGCCCTGCCCCAGCTCCCGGCTTGGGCAGCTCCGGGTTTCACCTGGGCTCCGAGCGTCCTGCAGCGCGGCCCGGATGCGTTCGTTCTCTACTTCACGGCGCGCCATCGGGCCACGGGCACCCAGTGCATCGGCCGTGCGTCGAGCAATCGACCGGATGGGCCCTTTCGCGACGACTCGGCCGAACCCTTCGTCTGCCAGTTCGGTCTGGGGGGCAGCATCGACCCCCAACCCTTCGTCGACAGCGACGGAACCGCCTACCTCCTCTACAAGAGTGAGGGCAAGGTGGGGGAGCCGACCCGCGTCTGGACGCAGCGCCTGAGCGTCAACGGCCTCGTCCTCGCCGGCGGACCGGTCGAGCTGACGCATGAGGATCAGCCCTGGGAGGAGCCGCTCATCGAGGGTCCGGTCATGCTGCGGGCCGCCGGTTCGTACTGGCTGTTCTACGCCGGGAACCGTTGGGAAACCGCTTCGTATGCCATCGGCTACGCCCGGTGTGCCACGCCGGTCGGTCCGTGTACGAAGGACGGAAGCGGGCCACTGATCGCCAGCTCCGGCACGATGGCGGGACCAGGTTCGCCCGACATCACCACGGCTCCCGACGGGTCGCTTCTTCTCACCTTCCATGCGTGGACGGCGGGCCGAGTGGGGTACCCGTCGGGCGCCCGCACCTTGCGCGCCGTTCCGCTGACGTTCGTCGCCGGCAAGCCCACGGTGCCGGGCATCACGCGCCGGACGGGCGATGGCTATCGACTCGTCGCCTCCGACGGCGGCATCTTTTCCTTCGGGAGCGCCGGGTTCTACGGCTCGACCGGTGGCATCGCCCTGAATCAGCCGATCCGCACGATGGCCACCACGCCGAGCGGGAACGGCTACTGGTTGGCCGCGACCGATGGCGGCATGTTCAGCTTCGGCGATGCGGGGTTCTTCGGCTCGACCGGCGGCCTCAGACTGAACCAGCCCATCGTCGGCATGGCGCCGACGCCGAGCGGCAACGGCTATTGGCTGGTCGCCTCTGACGGCGGGATCTTCTCCTTCGGCGATGCCGGGTTCTTCGGCTCGACCGGCGCAATCCGGCTCAACAAGGCCATCGTCGGCATGGCGCCCACGGCCTCCGGGCGCGGGTATTGGCTGGTCGCCTCCGACGGCGGAATCTTCTCCTTCGGTGATGCAGCCTTCTTCGGCTCGACCGGCGACATCGCACTGAACTCGCCGATCGTGGCTCTCGTTCCTCGCCTTTGGAGCGATGGGTACTGGATGGTGGCCGCCGACGGCGGGGTGTTCACCTTCGGGGCGGCGGAGTTCCTCGGATCGGCAGGCGGGATCAGGCTCGACTCGCCGATCGTGGGGGCGGCGGCCGCACCTGCAGGCGATGGCTATTGGTTCGTGGCCGCCGACGGCGGGGTCTTCAATTTCGGCCAGAGCGGCTTCTTCGGATCGGCGGGCGGGAGCCCTCTGCGTCGTCCGGTCGTGGGCATGGCCGCATGACGGCCGACGACGGCAAGATCGCTGGCTGCGAGCTCTGCGAAGCGGCTCGGTTCACGCCATGGTTCCACGAGGACGATGTGTGCTGGATCGCCGAGTGCGAGGTGTGCGCCATCCCCATGGTCGTATGGAACCGCCACGGCACCGAGCCCTCCGAGGCTGACGTGGAGCACATGCTCGGCGAGCTCCAGCGTGTCGGCACCGAAGTGTTCGGCGAGGTGTCGTTCACCATCGACCGCGTGATGCGCCAGATCCCCTCACACTTCCATGCCCACGCTCGTGATGCCGACTGGTGGTCCCGCCGCTTCAAGGTGTGAGCGCTCGGCTCCAGATGTGCGGGTTTCAAGCGGAGGCGATGAGCGCGATCCCGACGCCGGCGAGCATCAGCCCGCCGAGCTGAACCCGGGTCAGCCGCTCGCGCAGGACGGTGCGGGCGAGCAGGACGGTGCTGGCGGGGTAGAGGGCGCTCAGCACGGCCACGACGGCCAAGAGGCCTCGTCGGCTGGCCACCAGGTAGATGGCGTTGGCCGTCATGTCGAGCACGCCCGCGGGTGCCATCGTCGTCATGCTCCGGATCGCCGGGAGGCGCAGCCTGCGCCCGGAGACGAGAGCGGTTCCAGCCAGCAAGAGAATCGAGGTCGATCGACCGGCGACCAGGGGCCAGAAGCCAGAGTTGTCGCTGGTCTCGGCCAACAGCACGAAGACCATGCCGAAGGAGATGCCGGCCACGACGGCGAGGAGGAGGAAGGGCGCGTCCCCGTCGTCGGAGCCGAGCTCTCCGGCGGCCTCCGCGCCCTCGCTCCCGCTCGGCGGAACGTCGGCGCTGCGGCTGATGAGCCAGATGGCGACGATGGCGAGGGCGACCCCTCCGAGCGCCTGTCGCCCGGGACGATCGCCGTGGAGGAGACCCCACAGAAGAGGAACGATGGCTGCGCCGACCGCCGTGATGGGCGCCACGACACTCATACGTCCGGACGCAAGTCCGCGGTAGAGGCACGAGAGCCCGATGCCGCCGACGGCGCCCGCGGCGGCGCCCAGAGCGAGCGTGCGGGCCGTGAGCTCGCCAGCGGTGGTGAGCACGAGGATCGCCACCACCGGCAGCCCGCAGAGCTGCGAGAACACCACGACGACTGGCACGCGCTCCCGCTTGGCGCTCAGGCCTCCGAAGAAATCGGCGGCGCCGTAGGTGGTGGCCACCAACAACCCGAGAAGGACGGCCACCCCGCCATCTTGGTCGGCCGTCGAGGGCCAGATGGGTCCGTCGCCGGAGAGGTGGTCGGTAGCCTTCGGCGGTGGTTGCCCGCTCGTCCCCTTTCGTACGTGCTGCAACCGAGTTGGCGGCCAGAGAACCGGTGATCGCGCGTCTCGTGGCGGCGGTCGGACCCCCCGACGTTCGACCGGCGCAACGGACGCCGTTCGAGGCGTTGACGCGTGCGATCTGTTTCCAGCAACTCTCGACGAAGGCGGCGGCGACGATCTACGGCCGGTTCGAAGTCGCCGTCGGTGGGTCGATCTCACCGGAGGCCGTCCTCTCGACGCCCCTCGAAGCCTTACGCGGTTGTGGCCTCTCGGCAGCCAAGACGGCGTCGGTCACCGATCTCGCCGAGAAGGTGCTCGACGGCACCGTCCCCCTCGATGCCGTGCGCAAGCTCGACGACGAAGAGCTGATCTCGAGACTCGTCGTGGTGCGGGGCGTCGGGCGCTGGACGGCCGAGATGTTCCTCATCTTCCAGTTGCGCCGCCTCGACGTCTGGCCCGTCGACGATCTCGGTGTTCGGAAGGGCTACACGTTCGCATGGGGTCTGCCGTCGATGCCCACACCCAAGGAGCTCCTGCAGCTCGGCGAATCACTGCGTCCGTATCGAAGCGTGGCTGCGTGGTATTGCTGGCGGGCGACGGAGATCACCGGCCCGCTGCCGAACTGAGCGGT
>JBKJLN010000480.1:0-3805 GCA_046596935.1 Acidimicrobiales bacterium | reverse complement strand
CGGTTCTTCGACGAACTGGCACCCAAGTCACCCATCCGGGTGCCCGAGCGGTACTTCGGCGAAGTCGACGAGGAGTCGAGCCACTTCATCGTCGTGATGGAGGACATGGGCGGCATGCGAATGGTCGACCAGGTGGAGGGAATGGCCATCGCCGACGCCGAACGGGCCGTCGACGAGCTCGCAACGTGGCATGCCAAGTGGTGGCGCAAGGGAGAGAAGCTGGCGGCCGACGGGATCACCGTCAGCCTCGGCGACCCCATCTATCCCGCGGTGCTCCCGTTCGTCTTCGGCGAGGGATGGGAGAAGGTGACGACCGGCATGGAGGTGTCCGACGAGATCAAGTCGGTCGGTCCGAAGTGGACCGAGGCGTTGGTGGGACTGTTGACCGCCCTCTCCACGGAGCCGACCACCCTTGCCCACGGTGACTACAGGGCGGACAACATCCTCTTCGCTCCCGACGGCTCTGTCGTGCTCCTCGACTTCCAACTCATCGGCACGGGCAGCGGGTCGTACGACCTCGCCTACTTCATCACCCAGAGCCTCGAACCGGAGGTTGCGAGTGCCCACGAGCGCGCCCTCTTCGACCGCTGGATCGACGGACTGCGTTCGGCCGGCGTTCCTGACGCCGATCTCGAAATCCAGTGGGAGCTCTACCGCAAGGCCGCCCTCTTCTGTCTCGTGTACCCCATCGTGGCCAGCCGCGGCATGGACCTCTCCGATCCCCGCCAGCTCGGCCTCATCGAATGCATGAACGTCCGACTGTCGCGAGCCATCGGCGAACTCGACCTCGTCTCGCTGCTGTAGCGCCACCGCAAGGTCAGCCGGGCGATGGCCGCCCGCTCGATCGGGTCATCCGCTCGTTCCGCCTGACCCATAACACTCCCATCCCTCGCCAGCACCCAGGGTCATCGTGGTTGAATCGCCCGGGTCGTTTCCCGCTGTCAGGATGATCTCGACGAGGTCGCCGGCCTGGATGTCGGGTCCGCCGCAAGCGAACACGGCGAGGTCGCCTGCATCGGACCGCTGGAAGGCCACGTCTTGGCGGGTGGTTTGCTTTCCTCGGGTGATGAGGACCTCTCCCTTGGCACCATTTCCAGCGGCGTTGGCCGGGCCGCTGCTGCGGAGGCTGGCGCCTCCCTTTCCCTGAGCCGCAAAACGGCATCGGCGCTGTTCACCGGAGGCGAGTCCAGTGTCGTTGACGACGCACGAGTGGGCCGCCGGATACTCGCTCGCCGGTGCCGCAGCTGCCAATGATGTCGTCGTGGTCGTCGATGTGGACAACGACGCACCCGGAGCGCGGGCGGCCGTGGTCGTGGCTGAGATGAGCGCAGGTTGCGAGCGGGCGCCGAGGTCGGGAAGTGATGTGCCGGCGACCTGGCTCGAATCGCCCGACCGAGACGTTCTGGGCGTAGCTCCCTGCGAGGCCGTTGTCGGCGTTGGCGTCGTGCTTGCAGGCGAGATTTCCGGGCCGGTGACGATCTCGGTTGCGCGCCGGTCGGCGGGCGCCAGGAGAGCACCACCGACGGGAATGGCGAGCCCGACGACGGCCCCGAGCCCGCCCAGCCAGGCCATGAGGCGCCGGCCGCTGGGACGTCGCGCTCTCTGCAACAGCGCATCGACGTCGAGGGGCTGCTGCGGAACGGGTGCGCCCTCTTGCAGGAGCGTCGTCAGGTCAGTCATCGTCGAACTCCAGTCCCGCGCCTCGAAGGCCGGCCACGGCCTGCGAAGTGAGCGACTTCACGGTGCCCTCGGCACAGTTCATGGACACGGCCACATCGGCGACGGAAAGGTCGCAGAAATACCGCAGGATCACGGCCTGGCGCTGACGGTCAGGCAGGACCGAGACCGCCCGCCGTACCGCCAGGGCGGTCGGGGTGGGACCGACAACGGTGGTGGCGGCCATCGTCGGCCCGTAGCGGTCGAGGATCCGCCGGCGGGTAGCCCTCGTTCGGAAATTCGTCTTCGCCAGATTGAAGGCGACCCGCCGCACCCACCGACCGGCGTCGCCCTCGGAGGCGAGCACCGACCACCGCCGGCACAACCGGACGAGGGCCTCCTGGACGAGATCCTCAGCCAGGTCGCCGTCGCCGCAGTAGAGCCCGATCATCCCGACGAGATCGGCGTGCTCGCGCCTGCAGAAGGCCGACAGCGCAGCGTTGTCCATGACCACGCTCCGGTACGCGTCCGTTGCGTCCTCGACGCCCGCTCCCCAGCTGATCCCCGCCACACCCCTCCCAACGCCCGAGACGGGCGCAAGGTTCAGTCGTACTCGAAAAGTCTTTTTCAGAAGGTCGGGTGGAGGACCGAGCGAAGTGCGTCCGCGGTATCCGTCATTGCCGTCTTGGCCCCGTCGATCACGCCCCACAGTTGGAAGAACATGTGGGTCATCCCGTCGTAGCGGGTCACCGTTACCGTGTTGCCGGCGGCCCGGAGCGCCTCGGCGTAGGCCTCGCCCTCGTCGCGGAGAGGATCGAACTCCGCCGTGAGAATGAGCGCCGGCGGCAGTCCGCTCAGGTCGGGCGCCAGGATCGGCGACGCCTGCCACTCGCTCTCGCGACCAGGTGTCGGGTGGTACTGCTCGTAGAACCAGCGCATCGTGTCGGCCGAGAGGAACGGCCCGTCGCGGTTCTCCTCGATCGAGGGGTAGCCGCCGCGGGCGTCGACCGTTGGATAGATGAGCGTCTGGAAGGCAATCGCCGGTCCGCCGGCATCGCGGGCCATCAGGCAGACGACCGCAGCCAGGTTGCCCCCGGCGCTGTCGCCGGCCACTGCGAGCCGTGCCGCGTCGCCGCCGAGTTCGCTTGCGTGCTCGGCGATCCAGACGGTGGCGGCGAAGGCGTCGTCCACGGCGGCAGGAAAGGGGTGCTCGGGCGCAAGGCGATAGTCGACGCTGACGACCACGGCGTTGACTTGGGCGCAGAGCTGGCGGCACACCGGGTCGTGGCTCTCGATGCTGCCGATGGTGAACCCGCCCCCGTGAAAGAAGGCGACGATCGGGAACGGGCCCGTGCCGACCGGCGTGTAAACGCGTATGGGAAGCACGCCGGCAGGACCAGGGAGTTCCGCGTCGGTCACGCCGCCGAGTTCAGGGGGCTCGCCCCCGGCGGCCGCGACGAGGGCGTAGCCCGCCCGTGCCTCTTCGACCGTGCCCTCGCGCAGCGAGCCGGCGCGGCCGGCCGACGACGCATTGTCGGCCATCATCTTGAGGATGGGGTCCATGGGCATGAGCGGAATCTAAGCAAACGTGCCTCGAGGTGACGACGTGGCCTTCGCCGACAACTGGCGTACCGTTCTGGCCGTCGACGCCGGCCTTGGTTTTCTGATCGCCGTGAGCGGGCTGGTGCTAGCGGTCGCCCGTGGCAAACCCGCCGGGTTCGTGCTCGCTGTAGTTGGCACCGTCTATGTCGGCTTCGTCATTCGTCGCTACTTCCGGTGGCAGGCGCTGCGTCTTCGCGCTACTCGTCGCCCCCCGGAATGACGAGGTCCCAACGGTCGAGGCAGTCTTCGCACCGGTAGGTGATGAGATCGCCCGGCGCCGGCGGCTGCTCGTCGTCGAAGCGGGTGATGAGGTGACACCAGCCGCCGCAGTCGATGCAGGTGATGTTCGGCGGCGCCAGCAGCTCCCCGTCCTCCCCCCGCTCGGCACGATCGCGATCGCCCCCGACAGCCATCAGAGCCAGACCATCAGCGGGGCAGCGTCGGGAGCGCCAGCGAGCAGCTGCCAGTCGAGCGGAAAGGAGCGCCAGCGACGCAGAGCGGAGCCATTTAGCGCGTTTGCACGAAGATGCCGGTCGCCTCGACGGCG
>JBKJLN010000159.1:0-2997 GCA_046596935.1 Acidimicrobiales bacterium | reverse complement strand
GCCGCCACGTCGAGGTGCAGGTGCTCGGCGACGGCGATGCGGCCGTCCACCTCTGGGACCGTGAGTGCAACCTCGACGACCTTCTGGCGATGTCGTTGCAGGCTGCACTCACGATCCCAGAGGTGGATGGCCGCATCGCCGTCGCCGAGCACCTGCACCTCGACGTGGCGGCCTCGGACCATGAGCTGCTCGACGTACAGGTCGTCGTTGCCGAAGGCCGCCTCGGCCTCGGACCGGCATCGGTCCAACGCCGCCGGAAGCTCCGCCATCGCCATGACCGGGCGCATGCCTCGGCCGCCGCCGCCGGCGATGGCCTTCACCATCACTGCCCCACCTTCGCCGAGTTCCTCGAAGAATTGGCCGGCCTCCGCAAGGGTGGTCGGCCCACTGGTGGCCGGGAGCACGGGCACGCCGTGGGCGACGGCATGCGCGCGCGCTCTGGTCTTGTCGCCGAACAACCCGAGGGTGGGCGCATCGGGACCGACGAATACGATGCCGGCGGCATCGCACGCACTCGCCAACGCCGGGTTCTCGCTGAGGAACCCGTAGCCCGGATGAATTGCTTCCGATCCGGTATCGAAGGCGATGGCGATCACCCGCTCGATGTCGAGATAGGCGCCCGGTCCGGAACCGCGCAGCGGACGCGCCTCGTCGACCATGCGCACATGCAGCGATGCGGCATCGTCCTCGGCATGAATCCCGACCGTGCGAATTCCCATCTCGGTCGCCGTTCGGGCGATGCGAATGGCGATCTCCGCCCGATTGGCGATGAGCAGCGTTCTCACAACGTCCTCCGGTCGAGAAGGTCTGAGCGTAGGTGCCCCTCTGCGGTCCGGCCGCTCCTCCCCTTGACCGTCGTTCGGCGTTCGACAACGATGCGGTCGTGGAGCAAACGACCGTGGCAATTCCGACCAGGGTCCTGGTTCTCGGAATGGCGCACGAGAACGGCACCATCGTCACCGAAGAGCTCCAGCCGATCGCGGAGGCCTGCGGCCTGACGGGCGACCAGGTGCGGAGTTGCTTGCGCCGACTCGTCGCCGAGGGGTTGTTCGTGCGCACCGGTGCCGGACGTTCGACCATGTTCGAGGCGACCGAGCAAGGAATGGCCGCACTCGGCCAGGTGCTCGAACGCACGCGCCTCGCCTACGTGCAGGACGCGGCCGGCCGGGGCTGGGATCGTCAATGGCGTCTGGTCGCCTTCGCCATCGCCGAGAAGGATCGATCGGCGCGCGACGCCTTTCGTGACTCCCTCGTGCACCTCGGTGGCGCCTCGCTCCAGGGTGGGTTGTACGTCAGCCCACACGCGTGGCACAAGGACGTCGTCGCCGAGGCTGACCGGCTGGGTCTGGCCATATCGGTGACGTGTGCGACCACCGACGACCTCGACGTCGGGGGCGTCACTGATCCCCGCAGGCTGGCCGCTCAGCTCTGGCCGGTCGAGGAAATCGCCGCCGCCTACGAGAAGTTCAACGAGCGCTATCGCCATCTCCCGGCGCGGCTCATCGACATGCGGTCGCGCCGCGAAGTCCTTCCCGACAGTGCCTTTCTTCCGGCGGCGTTGGCCATGACCGTCGCCTACGAGGCCTGCGCCAGCCGCGATCCGCTCCTGCCCCCCGAACTGTTGCCGCGTCCGTGGGCGGGACGGACGGCGCGCGAGCTGCTCATGTCTTCACGGCGCCTCGCGCTTGCGTTGCGCCGGGGCCAGGGCCGTCCTGCGCTGTTCCGGTGGTTCGACGACGCCACCGAATCCATTTCCTGAGAGAGACAAGGACCGACATGACCGAGACGCCGAGATGACCGAGACGCAACGTATGGAGGGAAGGATCGCCGTTGTCACCGGGGCCAGTCGCGGCATCGGTGAGGCCATCGCTCGCAGGATGGCAGCCGAGGGCGCAGTCGTTGCCGTCACGGCGCGTACCGTCGAGGCCGGCGACAGTCGATTCGAAGGGTCGATCTCCGAGACGGTCGAGCGGATCCGCGCCGACGGCGGAACCGCCATGGCCATCGCCGCTGACTTGTCGAAGCCCGAGGACCGTGCCCTGCTCTTGGCGACAGTGCACGACGAGCTCGGTCCGATCGACGTGCTGGTGAACAACGCCGCCGTCACCTTCTTCGAGCCGGTGGCCGAGTTTTCCCAGCGCCACTACGACCTCATGTTCGAGGTGCAGGTGCGGGCGCCGTTCGAGATGGCGCAGCTCGTGCTCCCGTCGATGAAATCCCGCCGGTCGGGATGGATCCTGAACATCTCCTCGGGTGCGGCCCGCCATCCGCAGCCGCCCTACATCCGGCGTGGGGGTGGGACGGTCTACGGCATGTGCAAAGCGGCCCTCGAGCGCTTCACCACCGGACTCGCTTCCGAAGTGTTCGAGGACAACGTCGCCGTGAACGTGCTGTCCCCTGCGGGCATCGTTGCCACGCCCGGCGTCGTCCACCACAAGCTCATTCCGCCGGGCCGGGAGGACATGGCCGAGCCGGTCGAGGTCATGGCGGAAGCGGCCCTGGCCTTGTGCACCGGTACGGTCGAGACCCTGACGGGGCGGATCGCCTACTCCAAGACGCTGCTCGACGAGTTGAGCATCATCGCCCGACCCCTCGATTCCAACATCCTCTAGATACAAAAGAAAGAGAGCACACCACTCATGTCGCAACTCAACGAAGCTGTCATCGTCGCCGCCACCCGGACGCCGATCGGTCGCCAGAACAAGGGCTCGCTCGTCGACGTCCGCGCCGACCAGATGCTGGCCGACATCCTCAATGCGGTTATGGACAAGGTTCCGCAGCTCGACAAGGCCGAGCTGTCCGACATCATCGCCGGCAACGTCGCCCAGACGGGCGAGACCGGCTTCTCCGTCGCCCGTACCGCCGGCATCCTCGCCGGTTTCCCCCAGAGCGTCCCGGGTCTGACCCTCAACCGCTTCTGTGCGTCGTCGCTGCAGTCGATCCGTTCGGCCGCGCACGCCATCGAAGTCGGCGAAGGAACCGCCTACATCGCCTGCG
>JBKJLN010000087.1:0-4774 GCA_046596935.1 Acidimicrobiales bacterium | reverse complement strand
GTGCACACCGGCCTCCATGGCTGCGAGCGCCATCTTGTACTGGTGGTGGATGTCGGCGATGATCGGGAGCGGCGAGCGGGGCACGATCTGCGCCAGGCCCACTGCCGCGTCAGCGTCATTGCACGTACAGCGCACGATGTCGCAGCCGGCCGCGGCCAGCGCGTAGATCTGTTGCAGCGTGCCCTCGACATCGGCCGTCTTGGTGATCGTCATCGACTGCACCGTGATGCGCGACCCGCCGCCGACGGGCACGTCGCCCACCATGATCTGGCGGGTCTTGCGTCGCTCGGTCGAGGTCGTGAAGTCCATTGGACGGGCCCGTCCCTAGTTGAAGTTCAGCGGTCGGACGATGTCGAGGTACAGCGCGGAGACGCCCAGGAAGATCATCAAGAGCACGACGACATACGTCAATGGCAACAGTTTGGCCACGTCGGCGGCGTACCGGCGGCCGGTGATCTTCGAGCGAATGGCCTCGTAGATGGCGATCGCCACATGGCCCCCGTCGAGAGGTAGGAGCGGCAACAGGTTGAAGAGGCCGACGAACAGGTTGATGGCGATGAGCAGCCCCATCACGGCGAAGAGACTGTTGTCGGCCGCTTGGCCGGCGACTCGCACGAAACCGACCGGCGAGAGGAACCGCGCTCCCCCGTCAGGCCGGTCGGCCTGCTGCTTGCCCGTGATCGTCTTCCAGTAGCTCGACAACCCGGACGGGCTCAGGATGCCTCCGAGCGCCTTGGCATTGTCGACGATGCCGGGCGATACGTCTTCGACGCTGTCGTAGCTGCCGCCGACCCACTGCTTGGCCGAACGGCCGAGGGCGGTGATCGGATTGACCTTGGCCAGATCCTCGGCGGGCTCGAGGCCGAGGAAACCTTTCTTCTCGGTGGAGATGGGCTCGCCCTTGATGCGGACGGCGCTGAGGTCGGTGGGGGTGGCCTGCAGCGAAGCCTCGCGACCATTCCGCTCCACGGTGACGTCCATGGCCGTGCCCGGACGCTTGGAGATGTAGGCGCGGATGTCACTCCAGTCGCTGAAACGCTGGCCGTCGAGGGCCACGATGGTGTCGCCGACTCGTAGCCCTGCCGCTTGGGCCGGGCTCTCCACGCCGTCAAGGGTGACCAGCCCACCGATGCGCGTCGTCACCGTCGGTACGCCCACGAAGGTATTGACGATGAAGAAGAGGACGAAGGCGATGATGAAGTGCATCGTCGAGCCAGCCACGGCCACCGACAGGCGGCGACCGAAGGACTTCTGCCGATAGGTACGGGGCTCGTCGGCCGGATCCTCGATCTGGTCGAGGTTGTGCATGCCGATGATCTTCACGTAGCCGCCGATCGGCAGCGCTTTGACGCCGTACTCGGTCTCGCCTTTGCGGATCGACCAGAGTCGCGGCCCGAATCCGACGAAGAACTCGGTCACCTTCATTCCGCCCAATTTGGCGGTGAGGAAGTGGCCGAACTCGTGCAGCATGATCATCGCGATCAGGGCCACCACGACGAGCACCGTCTTGGTGGTGCCGGTGACGAGCGCGGCCATGGCACCGGCGGCGACGACGACGAGGAGCCGGATGAGGGCGGAACGCTGCTCGCCCGGCGTCGGCGGCGCTTTGGCCTCGGTTCGTTCGGTCTGGTCGGTGGTGGTGTCGGTCATGCTGCTCCCGTTCTCCGTTCGACGTACTGGCGGGCCCGCTCCCGGGCCCTCCGGTCGGTATCGACGACATCGTCGACCGTCAAGAGGCTTTGCCCATTGTGGCCCTCCAGCGTCTCTTTGATGACGTCGGCAATGGCCAGCCAGCCGATGACCCCGTCGAGGAAGGCGGCGACGGCCACCTCGTTGGCGGCATTCAGCACCGCGGGTGCGTCCCCGCCCTCTTCACCCGCGGCGTAGGCCAGAGCCAGGCAGGGAAAGGCGTCGGAGTCGGGGGGCTCGAAGTCGAGGCGCCCCAGCGACGACCAGTCGATGGCACCCCAGGCCGACTCGCCGCGGTCGGGATAGGCGAGGGCATAGCTGATGGGAAGGCGCATATCGGGCATCGACAACTGGGCCACGGTGGCGCCGTCGACGTATTCCACCATCGAGTGGACGATCGACTGGGGGTGCACGACAACCTCGATCCGGTCATAGGCGACGCCGAAGAGCTCGTGGGCCTCGATGACCTCGAGGCCCTTGTTCATGAGCGTCGACGAGTCCACCGTGATCTTCGGTCCCATCGACCAGGTGGGATGGGCCAGCGCCTCATCCACGCTCACGTTGGTCAGCTCGGCGAGGGTGCGACCTCGGAACGGCCCCCCACTCGCCGTCAGGACGAGGCGGGCGACCCGGCCGGCGGGGTTGCCGCGCAGACACTGGTGGACGGCGCAGTGCTCGGAGTCGACGGGAAGGATTTCGGCACCGGGCGTGGCCCGCGCCCGCTGCACGACCGGGCCGCCAGCGATCAGCGACTCCTTGTTGGCCAGGGCGAGGCGGCGCCCGGCCTGGAGCGTCGCCAGCGTTACCGGCAGCCCTGCGAACCCGACGACCCCGTTGACCACGACCTCGGCGTCAACCGAGATGGCCGCCAACGAGTCGGGACCGGCCACGACGTCGGTGCCCTTCGGCACGAGTGCGGCGAGCTTCGACGCCAACGAGGCATCGGCGATGGCCACCACATCCGGGCGGAACTCTTGCGCTTGGGCCGCCAACGCATCGATCGAGGTCGAGGCGCCGAGGGCCACGATCCGGTATCGATCCGGCTCGGCCCGCACGACCTCGAGCGTCTGGGTGCCGATCGAGCCCGTCGATCCGACCAGGCTCACCGTTCTGGCGGGGGGCACTACTTGCCGGCGAGGTTGAGCAGCTCGACCAGGTAGTAGGCGGCGGGAAGGACGAAGAGCAGGGCGTCGAAGCGATCGAGGATGCCGCCGTGGCCCGGCAAGACGCTGCTCGTGTCCTTGAGCCCGAGATCGCGTTTGATCAGCGACTCGCACAGGTCGCCGAGCGGGCCGACGATCGATGCCACGATCGCCAGCAGGAGGGCGGCGCCCAGACCCCACGGATGGATGCCGCGCACGACCACGGCACACACGAGGAGGCTGGCGAGCAGACCGCCGGCCCATCCCTCCCAGGTCTTGTTCGGCGAGATCTCACCCGACATCGGCGTGTTGCCGAACGACCGGCCGACGAAGAGAGCCCCCACATCGTTGGCCACCACCGCCAGCACCGTGCCCAGGAGGAAGGCCACGCCCTCACGGTTCGGGTAGCGCAGCATGAGCGAGGCGAACGACCCCAGGAATCCGACCCAGAGGAGGCCGAGGAGGGTCACACCGATGTTCAAGGCCGGCCGGGCCCGCACGACCCCGAAGAGGTACCAGAGCATGCTGAACATGACGGAGAGGGCGAGGATGAGCGGGATGGCCCGCTCGCCCCGCACGTAGGCCCCGATCATGAGGGCGGCGGTGGCGGTGATCCCCAGGAGGGTGGCCGGCTTGTACCCGGCGCGACGGAACACGTCGAAGGCCTCGGCGGCCGCCAGCACGACCACGACCGTGGCGAAGGCGGCGGCGAATCCGGCCCCACGAGAGAAGCAGAACAGGGCGACGAGACCGATGCCGGCGCCCGCAGCGATGGCCACCGGAAGGTCGCGATCGGCCTTGGCCGGCGTGCCGTAGTCGGGCGTGTCGACCGGTTGGTTGGGGCTGTTGCGGGTCTGGATGCGGGTCATGGTCGGACGGGGTGGAGCGGCCACCGCCGGCTCGTCCTCGAACACATCCTCGTCGCCGCCGAAGCTGAAGACGTCACGGTCCTCCTGGTGTTCGTCGAGGGCGCCCATGCGGTCGCGATCATCGGCCAACAGCGACGCGTCGTCGAAGTCGGCTTCCTCCCAGTCGTTACCTTCGCGCCACCGCGGCTGACGGTTCGAGAGCCCCGCCCACACCTCGAGGTCGTCGTCGTCCTCGCCATCGCCGGCCAGGATCCGCGGCACCTCGCCCGTCGGCGGATCCGTCCACGGCGGCAGGTCGGGCGGCGGCGCCATGCTCGCACTGGGCGACGAGATGAGCGACGTCGGCGGATCGCCGGCGTCGGGGAGCGGGAACCGGACCGCCGGCCGGGGACCGCTCGGCTGCGGGGGCACGTCGCCGAAGCGCGGCGAGTCCTCCGCTCGTTGGCCCTTCAGTTCGGCCTCGCGGGCCGCGGCCTCCTGGGCGCCGATGATGCGCACGCCCTCGCCCGGCGCGCGCGGCGGCGTCGGGCGGTCGTCGTCTTCGTCGAAGTGGTCAGCCATCGGATCAGCTCCCCTGGGGTCGCTTGCTCGAGATCAAACCTCGAGCAGCTCCTGCTCCTTGTGCTGCAACAACCGGTCTACCTCGGAAACGTAATCAGACGTGATCTTCTCGAGATCCTTCTCCGCCCGCTCGAGTTCGTCGGAGGAGATGTCCCCATCCTTCTCGAGGGCATCGAGGTCGTGGCGGGCCGACCGGCGGGCGCTGCGCACGGCCACGCGCGCATCCTCGGCCTTGGCCTTGGCGATCTTCACGAACTCCCGCCGGCGTTCTTCGGTGAGAGGGGGGATGGCGAGGCGGATCACGGTGCCGTCGTTCGAGGGGTTGATCCCCAGGTCGGACAGCTGGATCGCCTTCTCGATCGCCTTGAGCGAGGACTTGTCATACGGCGTGATCACGAGCAGCCGGGCCTCGGGGACGTTCAGGCCGGCGATCTGCTGCAACGGGGTCTCGGCCCCGTAGTACTCGACCCGAAGGTTTTCGACCAGCGCCGGCGTCGCTCGTCCGGTGCGGAT
>JBKJLN010000439.1:0-7763 GCA_046596935.1 Acidimicrobiales bacterium | reverse complement strand
AAACCGACCCGATCGGTGAGCGATTCCTGCTGGTCGGCTGTGAGCCCTTGCCACCAGTCGACGAACTCGTCGGTGACCTCGACCTCCCACACCAACCAAGTATGAGCCTAGACTCATCATGAGTCAAGACTCATACTTCGAACCGTGATCGGCGGCCCACTGAAAGAAGACACGCAAGTCGTAGCGGTAGGCCTCAAGGGTCCGGGCGCGACACCGAGCCAGGCACGCCGCGGCGGCGAGGTGAGCTTCGTCGATGGGGATCTCGCCCAGGTCGTCGCCCGATGCGACGGCACGAGTCGAGTTGGTGATCGTGGTCATGGCTGCCTCCGATGTAGTCCATGGCAACCCAGGGAACACCTCTGCCGTGCCCGGTGTCTCGCTCAATCCATCCCGCGGCGCGCTTCTTGCGCGCCAGGAACGAAGAGTGTTCAGAAGACTGACCGGCGTGAACCGGCCGGCGGCCTACAAGCCCAAGTCCAGGCCGAGGTCCGGCGGGTCAACATGGCGAACGAGGCTCTTGAGTTCATCACGCCAACGGTCCACGCTCGTGCGCAGCCGATCGAACCCGGCGGCGTCCACGTCGAACTCATCACGGGGGCGACGATCGAAGCGGCCGAGCATGTCGAGCAGGATTTCGGGCTGGAAGCCCCGGTCCTTCTCGACCGCGAGGTGGCACAGATGGGCGAGACCAAAGCGCGGTTCGAGAGCGGACAGGCCGACGAAGCTGTCCCCGACACGGCGCAAATCTCGGTAGAACGTGGGCGGCGGGCGAACAAGCCACTCGAATCGTCGATCTCGATGCCGCTGCCAACGGCAATCCGCAGCATCCATCCGAGGTAGTCGACACCCTTCAGCGGGGCTAGGCGAGATCGATCGCGACCTGGATGTCGAGATCGGCGCGGCGGCGGCGGCCGATCCTTCAGGAGATGAGTTTCTTGTCGCTTCGATCCTCGCGAAGCAAGGACGGTTCAGCCGCGTCAGCGGCGAGGTCGTCGAGGACTTGCTCGCTGAGAAAACGCGATCGAATCGCCACTGAGGCAGCGGCTCATCGCGAATGGGTATTTGACGCGACTCGCAACGCGCACCCCCGAGGTCCGCCGGGCGTAGCCCCAATGGCGGGTTCGTTGCGGTAGGGAATCCTCCTGGTTTACGGTCGGAGTCGGCTACAGGCGGGCGAGCACGAGGGCGGCGCTGAGCGCTGCGTCGTAGGACGCCTGAAGGAGTTCTGGCGTCGTCGCCACCTCGGGAAGGTCCTCCGGGGCGTGGTGCAGCGGGAACCCACCGGCGATGGAGACGAGTGGCTTGCCCAGGGGGGCCCATGCCGCGGACTCGCCGATCCATCCTTCGGGACTTCGTGCCTCTTCGTCTGATGGCAACCGGACTGGCACTCCTAGTGGGCTTAGGGCCTCCTTGAGTCGACCCCGCATGGAGTCGCCCGCCCATGCAGATGGCCGGAGGAGCGTCGTCCGGTCGGTCGGTGGATTCGTGCCGTCGCTCTGGCCGGACCCAACGCTCGCGCCGAAGTGGAAAACCGCCTTCTCACGGACCGGTTCTCGCTCGAGGTGGAGGTGGACGCCCAAGCCGCCGAGTTCGTGACCGTTTGTGGCGAGGATCTTCACGGGGATCCCTTCCTCGGCGAGCGTCCGGGCGACGGCCAGACACACAGCGATCCCTGTCCCGCGTTCGCCTGCGCAGCGGAACCAGCCCGAGACCGGGGTGGTGAGCAGCAGCCGCGCCTCGTCAGGCCCCTCTCCAAGGCATGCCGAGATGTTCGAAGATCGCCCTTCGGTGATTGTTGCCTCCGCTTCGACCTCGACGAGGCCAGTTTCGAGTTCCTCTACGAGCGCGCCGGCAACACACAATGTGAACAGGCCGCTACCGTGGACTGGCTCGCGGTTCACGGCGCACAACAGGCCGTTCCCCGCTTCGGTGGCAATGACGGCGGCGGGCGTGCCGCTGGCGAGCGCGGCGGCGGTGAACGCCCCGAGTTCGGGCACTTGAGCTCCCGCTAAGACTCGGAGCGATCCGATCGCCGGAACCCTCGTTCGAACGTCGCCGACGCCCTCGTAGAACAAAGGGATAGACGGGACCGGAACCCCATCGATTCGAACTTCCCATCGCGCTTCATACCGTGCGAACGGATACGGCATCCGCTTCACCGAGCGGGAACCCAACCGCTCGAGTTCGGCGGCGAGCCAGTCCACGGTGGCATCGTCTACCTGAGTGCCCGACCGATGATCACCGAGGTCGCTGTAAGCGACGACCGTGTCGAAGAGCTGCTGTCCCATGGCAGTCACGACGGTCTGCCCATCGACGCTGAGATCTGGAGTTGGATGATCGAAGTCTGGTCAGCCACGGGCCCAGGGTCCGGCCGCTAGAAGCTGCCCGAGGAGCTCTCGAGCGAAGCGGCTACCGGCTGCGCTTGGTTCACCGGCCGAGGCGCCGCATCTCGCGACGACGAGGTCAAGGCTCGGGACGACAACGCAGAGTCGATCGTGCGCACCGAGCGCCGCGTACGCGTCAGAAGGCACACCTGGGAAGAACGGCCCGTCGACGCGGGTGACGATCTTTGGCGGGAGGTACCAGGGTTGTCCGTTCAGCCACCACAGACATCCGTACGCCGGATTCAGCTCCTGACTCGGCCGCGTCATGGCCATCCGGTACCCCTCGTCGACCCCGAGGGGACCGGTCGGCGTGCTGCACCCGCGCAGCACGGCGAAGCCGAAGGTTGCCAAGTCCCGACCGGTGGTAACCAACCCTTCGATTGCGGCGCCGTCGGGGTACTGGAACATCGATCGAAACGCCTCGGGCAAACGGTCGTTCCAGACTCGCGGCACCCAAGACGTCTCGGTCATGCCCAGCGGACCTTTCAGCCAGCGTTGAGTGATGACATCAAGCGTCTCGCCGGCGGCGGCCGTCAGCACCCGCTTGAGGGTGTGGTAGGCGGCGCCGAGGTTGTAGTCCCAGTGTTGACCTGGGGGAGCGACGAAGGACATGTCGTCGGCGAGACCAGCGGTCATCGTCAACAGATGTTCGACATGGATGGCCCTCTCGTCCTCCACGGAGTTGCAACCGGTCCAGCCATCTCCGAGGTGATCGCTGACACGGTCGCTCAAGCCGATGATGCCCCTGCTTGCGGCGATGCCGATGAGTACCGAAGTCACGGACTTCTGCGCGGATGCGATGTCTTGAGTGACGCGATGTCCGTCGAGCCGCTCGACGACCACGGCCTGCGCGGCCTCGTCTGGTTCCCACGACTCGTCGAGGACAACTCGCCCTTCGTGGAGGATGACGAGGTCAGTGGAGTGGTGTTCTCGCGCGAACTGGTGTCCGGCGGCCAGCCGCTCCTCGTCCCACCCCGTCGGATCTGCGACATCCCATCCGAGGCCTGGGAGCAGCGTGGGTTCGGACATTGGTGGCCTCGTTTCGGGGAGATCGTGATTGGTCGTCCAAGTACTCGAGCTACGCATCGGGATCCCGTTTGGGTTGGGCGGTGCCGTCATCGGCGAAGACGACCGGTTCGGTTCCTGGCCACTGGCCGAGGACGTAGCGCTTGCCCGCAGCGACGTTGAAGAAGGTGCCCGGCTTGCCGTCGGTGCCCTCCCGAGTAGAGCTCCACCAGACTTCGGTGAGGTCGTCAGTGGCTGTGTAGGTACCAGGACCGTTTCGCCCGAAGGAGTAGCGAGGGCTGTTGCCGTACTGGACTGGCGCAAGGGCGAACAGGGCCTTGAGGAAGGTCTGATCGTTGAGGTTCGGACCGGCGGCCTCGATCGAGTCGATGATGGCTCTTGCCGCCCAGAAGTAGAAGGTGCCCACGGCCTTGGCATTTTTGTTGGTACCCGTCCGGTTGCCTGCCTTGTAGGCCCGCCACGACGGGTCTTCGGCTGAGGGGATCGGGTACTCGAAGGCGCTCATGCCGAAACTCCTCGACCATTGCTGCTGGTCGTACACCCGCCCGAAGAGGATTAGGTCGGTGCCGAACAGGCCGTTCTGGATCCACTCCGGGAACCATCCCTGAGTTGTCGCCTGCTTGGTGAAGTACGCAGGGAAGATCGGGTCGCACAGGCACGTCACCGTCGTCACGCCCTTGTCGCGCATCGCCGCCACGATGGTCGTGCTCTGTTGGCTGGCCGTCGACACGTCGCCCGAATAACCCTGGATCAGCTCGGCCTTTGCCCCGCACGTGCTCTCGAGTTCCTTGGCAAGGCGCGCTCCCATCTGGTTGCGCCCGTTGTCGAGGTAGATGATGCCCAGCTTGCGCTGCTGGGTTTGATAGACGGGGTCGCCGGCATAGACCGCCTTCCGACCGACGAGCCGCTTGCAGTAATACTCGGCCAGGTGCTGGTTGATGGTGTCGATGTCGGGCAGTAGGCCGAGAAGGTGGGGTGCGAGCTCGTCGTAGAGCTCGCGCTCATACTGAGTGTTCGAAAAGCCCGGAATCCCCTTTCGGTGAAGCTCGGTCCAGAACGCGGGTCCCGCAGTCGGCGACATGACCGCGAATGCCTTCAGCTCGTCGGCCACCTTGATGGCATCGGCTTGTTGCCCAGCCGCGTCCGTTGGCGCGGCTGCCCCGTAGTAGAGGATCAGCTTCACCTTGCGCCCATAGGTCTCGTAGGCGGAGTTGAGATACGCCTCCCACGCTCTCAGGACTTCGAGGCGCTCCTCCTTTGTGGGGATCCCGGCTGCCCCCAGCGCGGCCTCGACTTGTTGGTTCTGTTGCGGTTGGTAGAAGACGACGTTGATGGCGTCGCCGGTCACCCCCCGTCCCGTCGCCCCGCCGTTGCTGCCCGCGAAAGCAGGCGGGCGGCAGGTCACGCCGCGCAGGACGAGGTTCCTCGAGCAGTCGGCGCCGGCCGCAGTCGGAGCGCCAGGGCTAGCTGGCGTGCTCCCGCTGACGCCTCCCGCTGAACCGTCGTCGGTGCCGCCCGCCCGCGACGCGCCCGGCGATCCAGGAGATCCCGGCGACCTTGGCTTGGCCGTTGTCGCCGAGCCACCAGTCGAAGAGCCCGCCGGCGCGCCAGGATCGATCGTGGTGGCCGCTCCCTCAGCCTCGCGTGTTCCGCTCGGCGCGCCCGCGAGCAGGCTCTCGATGGCTGCCGCCGAGCTCGCGTCGCTCGCGACCGGGGGCTTTGACGGTATGAGGGCCACGATCAAGGCCAACGCGAGCGCCAGCGCCATAGCAGGCAGGTAGCGGCCGAGCAGGTGCCCAAAGGTCGGCATCGTCATGGGGTCGGTCTCCGTCTTCGTCTTGTTGTGGTGGTCCGGGGAGCAGAAGCCCCCGAGCGGGTGATGGCGGCGGCGTCCCCGCCGAGGTAGGACGCGATGACGGCCGGGTGGCTGACGACGTCGTGCGGTCGGCCAGTGGTCACGACGCGGCCGAGATCGAGCGCCACCAGACGATCGGAGATGCTGGTGATGAGCGGCATGTCGTGCTCGATCACGATCATGCTCATTCCACCAGCCGCGCGGATCGACAAGAGCAGCGGGCCGAGCGCCTCGGTCTCGCGCTGCGCGATCCCTGATGAGGGTTCGTCGAGCAGGAGCACCTTGGGGTCATGGGCCATGGCGCAGGCGATGTCGACGATCCGTCGGCTGCCGGTGGATAGCTCTCCTACGAACTTGTTGGCGAAGGCGTGCAGGCCGACCAGCTCGATCAGTTCGTCGACCCTGTGGCCGAGGAGTCGCTCCTCGACGCGCTGGTCGGGAAGGGCGATGGCGGCAGCCAGCGGCTCTCGCAGCTGGAGATGCCGGTCGTGTGCGAGCGCGATGGCTTCCCGAACGGTAAGCGAGGGGAACAGCATGGCGTCCTGGAACGATCGTCCCAGACGGGCCCTGGCCCGTGCGTCGGGTCCCCACGCCGTGACGTCGACGCCCGCGAGCAGCACCTGTCCTTCGTCCGCGGGCACGAAGCCGCTGATGATGTCGAGCAGCGTCGTCTTGCCGGCGCCGTTCGGCCCGATGAGGCCTACCACCTCGTCTGCGGCCACTGTGATGTCCACGCCGGCTACGGCCCGGATCCCGCCGAAGGATCGGCCCACACCCACGACCTCGAGCGCCGGTTCGGTGCCGACCGTCCGGTCTGGTTCCGACCGATCGCCGGCCTTCCGCCGCGCTGCCGCCGGCGCGCGCAACGCGTCGCCGGCGCCTTCGAGAAAGACCGAGCGCAGGACGTCGGGGCGGGCCAGCAGTTCGGAGGTGGGACCTTCGAAGCGGACCTCACCCTTCTCCATGAACACCGCCCGCTCAGCCACGGTGAGGGCCACGTTCACCGACTGCTCAACGAGGATCACCGTCGTCCCCGCCGCGTGCATCTCCCGCACGATGCCGAGCAGCTGCTCGACAATGGCCGGCGCCAGGCCGAGGGACAGCTCGTCGATCATCAGCAGTCGCGGCTTGACGAGGAAGGCCATCCCGAGGGCGAGCATCTGCTGTTCACCGCCGGACAGGTTGGCGGCCGGCTGGTGGAGGCGCTCGCCCAGCCGCGGGAAACGTTCGAGGACGCGCTCCTCGGTGTGCTCGCCGCCGGCCCCGTTCGGCCCCACTGTCCAAGCCGCCGCCCGAAGGTTCTCCAGGACGGTCAGCGTGGGAAACACGCCCTTCCCGCCCGGCATCAAGACGATGCCCTGCCGAAGGGCCTGTTGCGCGGAGGCATTGGTCAGATCGCGACCGTCGAACATGATCGCCCCGCCGGATGGCTGCACCGATCCGGTGATGGCCTTGAGCAACGTCGACTTGCCCGCCCCGTTCGTCCCGAGCAGGGCCACGATCTCGCCGTCGGCGACATCGAAGTCGACGCCGAAGAGCACCTGGACCTGCCCGTACCGGACATCCACGCCACGGCAAACCAGCAGCTTCGACTGCCCGGACGATCGAGCCAGTCGAGACTCGGCGTGGGCGAGGGACGCTTGTTGAGAAGTACGGATATCGCCGGCGACGTGGCCGCCGGCGCTGGCCAGGATGTAGGCCCCCACCAAGAAGACGGGCACCATCGAAGCCAGCCCCCAACGCAACCCGTAGGTGTCCCCGATCCGGGCGGCGGCCACCACGAAGAAGAGACCTGGGAGCGCCCACAGCTCGTTGGCGCTGAAGGCAAAGCTTCGGGTCCGCGGTGGCACGATCAGCGAGGCCAGCGTGGAGTACCCCGGGATCAATACCGCCACGCTGATCGCGACGAGGGCGGAGCCGAGCGCGGCGACGACAACGCTCGGCGCGGCTGCGATGAGCACGTAGCCGACCGCGGCGACGGTGGCGCAGATTGCGAAGAGCGACAGAACGCGTGCCGGGTTGGTGCGCAGGAGCCTTGTGGCGATGGGGATGCCGAGGAGGAGCCCGGCGATCTGGAACGGTTCGTTGAACGCGAGGAGGCCTCGCTGGCCTTCGCTCATGTCGAAGACCTGGTCATAGAACAGGGGAAGCAGGATCCCGACCCCGAGGATTCCACCGAGCAGGAACGGCAACGCCCTCCACACTCGCCGGAGGGTCCGGATGCCGTTCAGCGTGCGCCACGCCTCCTCCCAGGTCGGCGGGTCCTCCTCGATGGCGGCCACCTCGTCGTCGGCCCCGCCGGCGATCCGCTCGTGACGGCCGCGGACCGGTTCGTGCAACCGGCGGGCGAAGAAGACAACGAGGAGAGTCGGGACAGCGAAGACCACGAACGGGACACGCCAGCCGAACAATGCGGCCAGGCCACCGGCGGCCAGTGGCCCGACGAGCTGCCCAACCGGGTTGGCCAGCCGCCACAGCGAGAAGACGCCTGCCCTGGC
>JBKJLN010000176.1:0-7076 GCA_046596935.1 Acidimicrobiales bacterium | reverse complement strand
CCTCGATCGCGCCCCGCTCGACGAGGCCACACAAGCGTGGGAGGTGCTCGTCACGGACCCGAGCCGCGCCGTCCGCCGCGCCGCCCTCGACGCCGTCGTCAACGCCGAATCGGAGTCGCTCCGCCTGATCCTCGAAGGCGCCCTGACCGACAGCGACCCCTGGCTCCGCTGGAAAGCGCTCCACGGCCTCGTCGTCCTCGGCCCAGAGCCGAGCCTCGCCGCCATCGCCGGGCTGGACCACGACCCCGACTTCCGCGTCCGCCTCGAGGCCGCCAACGCCCGGCGCGGTCGCACCACGCCCTGAGGCAGAACCCCCGCCAAGTACGCGCCGATAGGCACGCTTCGGAGGTCCGCAACTGCTGCGTTATCGAGCGGACGATATGAGCGCTACCCGGCCCGGCCACCGTGCCTCCGCGGTGCGTCGCTGCGTCGGCGGGTGAGCCTCGACGAGGCACAATTCGGTAGTCTCGTCGCGGTGACGGACGGCTTTCGAAGCTTGGGAGAGATGCTGCTCTTCGCCGGGCTCGTGATGTTCGGCGGGTATGTGGCGGGCGGTCACCGTGCCTTCGAGGAACGTATCGGTCTCGCGTCGATACCGGTTCTGGTCTTTCCGCCAGCAGCGCTGGCAGTCCCCGGACTCTCGCGTCTGGCGCAGTTCTTAATCCGCCTTCGCTCGTCACGTGGGGACGCAGCACCCCTGACCTGACCCTCTTCTCGTGGCCGCCACATCTGTGGCGGCTTAAGAACGTTCGAAGAGGAGATGAAGTGTGAGCGGCAACGACACGGCTGGGATTGGTCGCGCGCCGAGCGCGTTCCGCGACCTGGATGGGCAAGTAGAGGAGATCCGGCGGGCGCGGGGGACGTTGCGGTCACGTTCGATGGACTCGGTGGTGGCCCGGGCTCGTGAACTGCGGGCCAGCCCCGCAGACGTGGTGGGGTGGTGTGCGGCCGCGGCGGAGATGACGCGTCAGTTGCGCGGGGTGGAACTTCACGACGGGCAGTTGTTCGCGGGCGCTGCGCTTGCGGCGGGTCTCACGGTGCAGATGAGGACCGGTGAAGGTAAGACGTTCGCGGCGATCGCCCCAGCGGCGGTGTACGCCGCCGGAGGCCGTCGGGTCCATGTCGTGACCGCGAACCCGTATTTGGCGGAACGCGACGAGGACTGGTCGGGAGCGGTCCTTCGAGCGCTCGGATTCACGACCGGAGTAACCCTGCCGGGAGCATCCCGGGAGGCCACCCGCAGGGCATATTGCGCGGACGTCGTCTTCGGCGCCAGCAGCGACTTCGGGTTCGATTTCCTTCGCGACGGGCTGGCGCTTGCCGGCGACGGGAGGGTGCAAGCCGAACTCGACGTTGCCATCGTCGATGAGGCCGACGCCGTCCTCTTGGACGAAGCCCGCACGCCGATGGTCCTCAGCGGCCCAGCGCCGGTGGCGGCCGAGCCGATTCTGAGAGCCCATGCGGCCTGCCAGTCGCTCCGGATCGGCGCGGACGTGGACATCGACGCCGCCCACCGTCACTTCGAGTTGACCGACGAGGGGGTCGTCCGAGCCGAGGTGGCGCTCGGGGTCGCCAACCTCTATGAGTCAGGGCCGGTCGATTGGCCACACCTTGTGGGCAACGCGCTGCGGGCACGGGCGCTCCTGACCCGCGACCGCGACTATCTCGTCCGAGACGGTCGAGTACTCGTCGTGGACGAAGTGACGGGCCGGGCCGTCGAGGGGCGACGCTGGTCCGACGGCCTACATCAAGCCGTCGAAGCCAAAGAGGGACTGCCCATCACCGCTGAACGGCGACCCCTCGGGCGGGTCAGCGTCGGCGGCTATTTCTCGAACTACCGCACGGTGGTCGGTATGAGCGGAACCCTCGAAGGCGCCGAGGCCGAGCTCGCCGCCGTCTACGGCATGGAGTGCGTTGAGGTCCCGCCCCATCGACCGGTGGTCCGAAGAGATCACCCCGACGCCCTCTTCGCAGATGAGGACGCGAAGCACGCCGGCGTCTTCGACGACGTCTCCCGCCGCCACGCCAACGGGCAACCTGTCTTGGTCGGCACCGGCTCTGTCACCGCCACCCAAGCCTTCAGCGCCCTCCTCGATTCCCGGGGCATCCCACACCGCAGCCTGAGCGCAAAGAACGACGCCGCCGAAGCCGCGATCATCGCCGATGCCGGCCGTTCCGGCGCGGTAACCGTCGCCACGCAGATGGCCGGGCGAGGGGTCGACATCGTCCTTGGCGGAGTCGATGGACAACCCGAGGACCGCAAACGAGTCATCGACGCTGGCGGACTCATGGTGTGGGGCCTCGAGCATCACCCGGCGGAGAGACTCGACATGCAACTACGAGGGCGCGCTGGACGCCAAGGTGATCCGGGAGAGACCAGGTTCGCCGTAAGCCCCGATGACGATCTCGCCGCCCTCGCGCCTAGCGCTCCGCCACATGAAGCCACTCGACGAGGTCAGGCTCTGGCCGAGCAACTCGACCGGGAACTCCGCGACGACGTCCGCGGCGTCGAATTCGTCGTCGATCACCTCCACCTTCAGCTGTACGGCTGGCGCCACCGGATCTCTTCGGCGATCGATCTCGACCACGATCTCTCCGAGGCGGTGAGCCTGCTCGCCGGGAAGCTCGCAGTCGACAATCGTCCCTGGCCACAAGGTCTGCCGCCTCTGGAGATTCCACGACGGAGACGTCGTCGCCATTCTGCCCTGGTGAACCACATCGTTGCTGCGCTCCAAAGACGCATAGTCGAACTTGGCGAGGCGCTCTGGAGTCAAGCAGCCCGGCTCGTTCTACAGACCCTCCTCGTCGTGTTGTGGCCCGACGAGCTCGACCGCCTCGACCACTACCGAAGCCTCACTCGAATCGCGCCTGCCTTCGGTAACGCCAACCCGGACTGGGGCCGACTCGCAGCGGGCACCTACCGGTCACTCTGCAAGGCCACACCCGAGGAATGGGTGCGGCAGCTCCTCGCCTTCACCGTTCGCGACGACCAGAGAGAAGAGACCCCCGAGCAGGCGTCCCTTGACATCTCCGTCCCTGCCGCAGCCTCACAACCGCCGCCAAGCGATCCTCAACTCCTCGGCCTCTGGGAGGGATGGAGCTTCAACTCCCTCGTGCGCCGACACTTCGGCACCAAGCTCCCCGAACCCCCACTCGTGCTCGCCCTCGACAGCATCGGCGACACGCCCAACGAGCACGGACTCCGCCTCCGGCTAGACCTCGACGACCCAGGCAGAACTGTCATCCTCCGCACCGACAACGGCCAACCGTCGTCATAGGCAACGGCGTAATTGAGCGCGCGGCAACTACGACGAAGCGACTAGCAACGTCTACGAGCGCCCGCCTACACCAACGGGAGTCGAAGGGGTGCCTGTGACAGCGCGCGAGGCGCAGGTCGGCTCGGCTGGCGTGAGCCGACCCGACGACCTTCAGCGCTGCCGTTAAGTGTCGCCGCCGAGCGTGTACTTTCCGACCGGCCTGTAGATGTTGCCTCCGGCGACCCGCCGGAACTCGACAACTGAGTCGACTCTGAACTTGTAGCGCCGATCTGCGAACACGCCCGCCACCTCGGCGAGCTGCGGTGTATCTGCCCCAGCGGTCTCCGCAGCCAACGTGAGGTGAGCCTCGTAGCCCTCCCCGTCGTACTCGAACCGGTCCTCGTCAACGACCCGTTCGACGGCAGCGAGAACAACCTGATGGAGGTCGGCAATCGGGCCGACGACGGCCAGATAGACAATGCCTTGCCCAAACCACTGAACACCGCCGACTTCGAGATCGAACGGTGCATGGCGACGCAGCACGTCAGCGACGCTCGGCCGCCAGCGTTCGACGTCACTCAGGGCCGGCTGCGACTTGACAGTGACGTGTGGAAGCACCGAGGTGTCGACGCCGGCTGACTCTTGCAGCTCGGAGATCTCCTTCGCGATCGACTCCGGCGGGACCACCGCCAGGAACGAAGCCGCCTCCGCTTGATCCTCCGACCAAGTCGCCAGCATCATGACGGACAGTCTTGCGCCAGAGCGCGATCCGCCGGTCGGGCGCCTGTGGAAAGTGTCCCGTTCCTGGGCGCGCGTTCGGCGCGGCGATCGCGATACTCCCATTCGACCTGGCGCCGCTCCGGACTTGGATCGCTGACCCTGACATCGATCACCTGATGGGACTGAACCCAAAGGCCAGAAATTGCGGAGCTCGCCTCGAACCTCTAGCGGTACCGTCGTTGGGCATGCGCATGACCGCAACCTTCACGAAGGCCGCAGGAGTGCCCGCTCTCTATCGGTGGAGCGATGGCGTCGTCGCAGAGACGATGCCCAACTCCGGGTTGCGCTTCCCTCATGACCTTGGGCACTGGCTGCTCGAGTGCCAAGTACCGATGCCGTACGGGTTCTGGTCGCTCGCCGGCCAACAGGCACCCTTCGCCAGCTTTCAACTGACCGCAGGGCGGTGGCCGCGGGGCAAGGCGGTGTGGCTCGACCGGGTCCGTCGAAAGCACGCGGGCGAGATGCTGCATGCCGAGGCCAAAGGAGGCCTGTGGCTCGCAGCCGATGACCTGGACGTTCATCGCGACTGGAAGGCGATCCGCCGCAGCCTGGCGACGGCATATGCATTCACGGCCGACAGTTGCCTCACGCATCTCTCGCCACACGACGTGGAGCTCATGGTCCCGTTGGCGCGTAGGACTGTCGCTCAGTGGGACGCACTGCCATTGGGCGATGCCCTGGAGGTCACCTGGCCTGGAACGGCTGAGCCAATATCGGTGCCAGGTTCCCTCGAACGCGCAATGCAGTAGGAGCACCCGAAGAACCCTGCGTCGCCCGCGATGCCAAGGCACTCGCAATGCGGAGCGCGTGTGCTCGTTCCAGGCCGCGAGGTTCGGTGCGGGCGTTATCGGTGTGACTGAGTGAGGTCGATCGCTCGGTTGACCGGTGCCAAGAATGCCGTGGCCCAGGCTTCGAACGTGGGTTCCTGGAACCACGCCCGCGCCGATCTGCTCGCCTTCGTATCCGCTTTGAGTTGGAGTTCGGTGCGCGCGTTAGGTGCGGGTGACGGCAGTCTCAGAGAGGTGCCGGCTGTTCAGACGGTGGCGTGGACGATGCCGATGATGGCGCCGGCAGCGATGACCCAGAGGGTGTTCGGCCGCCAGCGGATCAGGGCTCCGAGCACACTGAGCGCGATAACGGCGGTGAGGGGGTCGGTGATGGCGGTACGTCCGAGGTCGATGGTGACGCCGGCCATAAGGCCAAGAGCGGCCACGGTGACACCAGTGAGGGCGGCGCCGAGCCAGGACGATCGGCGGATGCGCCCCACGAGTGGCTCGATGGCGGCGACGAGAAAGAACGAGGGGACGAAGATGCCGGCGGTGGCCACCAGGGCAAGGGGCAGTCCACCGAGGAGGTAGCCAACGAAGGTGGCGGTGGTGAACACGGGTCCGGGGGTCACCTGGCCGGCGGCGACTGCGTCGAGGACCTGCTGCTCGGTGAGCCAGTGCAGGTGGGTGACAAGGTCGGCTCGCAGAAACGCGACCAGCGTGTAGCCGCTGCCGAAGACGATCAGACCGAGCTTGGCGAACTCGGCGAACACCTCTACCGCCCCCGGCCGCACACGAGCGGGACTGATGGAAGGCAGGACGGGGAGCAGCGGCATCCACGAGTGCGCGTCTCGGGCGAGATGGGCCCGGTTCTCCACGATGGTCACGAGGAACCCGCCCGCGAGCAGCGGGACCAGCACATTGACGCCGGCAAAGTACGCAACCAGGGAGAGCGCTGCGATGGCGACGAGCCAGCGGCGCTTGATGGCGGTCCGCGCCAGCTGCCACAGGGCCACGGCGACCACCGCGACAACCACCGGCCCGATCCCGTAGAGGACGCCCTCGCCGGTTGGGGTCGTCCCATAGCGGACGTAGGCCCAGGCGAGGGCGAGGACGATCAGCACTGCCGGTGCGATGAAGCAGAGGCCTCCGAGCACGAGGCCGGCCCACCCAGCTCGGCGCCGGCTCAACACGATGGCCAGCTGTGTCGAGCTCGGGCCCGGCAGGATGCTCACGGCGCCAAACAGGTCGAGGAACTCCTCGTCGTCGAGCCACCCACGCCGGTAAACCGTCTCGTCGCGCAGCATGGCGACGTGCACGGCGGGCCCTCCGAACGCCACTGTCCCGAGCTTGCCCATGACCACCATGACCTCGAGAAGACGGTCGCGCGGTCGGTCCGTCAACGGGGCCCGGGCCGTCACGATCCCGGTGGTCGGTCTGCGTGTCGGAAGAGCCGCACGAGGTTGGCCGACGGGTCGACCAAGGGAACCGTTCTGAACCGTGCGGAACAGTGGACATTGTGGAACGACACCGCGGTGCGCAGCCGGGTCATCTCGGTCTCGAGGGCGTCGGTGATGAGGTGGATACGGTTCAATCCGCACGCGGCGGGTTGGTTGCGGTTGGTCATGGTCGACTTGCGAAGCTCTCCGGTCCTCGCCTCTTGCCGTCAGGCGTCGTACTTCACGAGCTGGACCTCGAGGCCGCCTTGCTGCTTGAGGAACGACGTGTACATGCGGGCGAAGTCGCGCCGGTGGGGCGCCTCGCTGCTCTCCATGCCAGCGTTCACCAGGCTCTCGTGTGCGCCGTCGACGTCGTTGGCACAGAACCCGAAGTGCCGGAAGTGAACCTCCGAATCCTCGGAGTGGCCCAGCTCGAGCTTGAGCCCAGACGCGGGGTCGGTGAGCAGCGCGAACTGCTCGAAGCGGCGTTCCACGATCATGCCGAACTCGCTCGTCAAGCGGTCCACTTGGGCATCAAGGTCGGGCACCGTCAGGGCGATGTGGTCAATTCCAGGCTTCAGCATTTTCATCCTCTTCCAGGACATGGCGGTCGGTTCGGGTTGGCGACGGCGGTGACGCCGGCGGCTGGGTTGTCAGAGTGTGCCCCTCGACGTCGAGACAGTTTCTGATGGTCATGTGGTCAGAAGACGCGACGCGGTGTACAAGGGCACTGCCTGTTGGATGCCCTTGAAGGTGCGCGGGTGCGGGCCTTCGAAGACGACGCCGCGGACGTTGGCCATGGCCGTTCGCACGGCGTCGGTCACGACCAGCTC
>JBKJLN010000086.1:0-10817 GCA_046596935.1 Acidimicrobiales bacterium | reverse complement strand
GGGCAACCGTCTCCCCGGGGGCCATGTGCAGGTTGAATCCGTCGAGCACGAGCGGCCCGTCGGGCGTATAGGAGAACGAGACGCCCTCGAAGTGCACCTCGCCGGCCGGCTCTCTGACATCGACGGCATCGGGTCGGTCGAGGATGGCCGGCGGCTCGTCGAGGATCTCGAAGATGCGCCCGGCGGAGGCGGCGGCCCGCTGTCCGAGCATCATGAGGAAACCGAGCATCGTGAACGGCGCCTGCAACATGATCACGTATGCGTTGAACTCGATGATCGTGCCGATCGAGACCTTGCCCTGCAAATACAGGTGGCCTCCGTAGAGGAGGACCATGGCCAGCCCGAGGCGGGGCAGGTTCTGCATGTAGGGCGAGTACTTCGCCCGGATGTCGACCTGCAGCGAACCTGCCCATCGCAGCCGGGTCGCTGCGTTCGCCAGGAGCTTGATCTGGTCGGGCTCCGCCGCGAACGACTTCACGACGCGGGTGCCGGTGACGTTCTCCTCGACGATCGTGGCCACGTCGGCTTGGCGAGACGAGACGATCCACGAAACGGGGAACATCTCCGAGCGCATCTTGGCCCCGACGAAGTACACGCCCGGGAGTGTGATCACGGCGACGATCGCCAGCGAGATGCTGGTCGTCGCCATGAGGCCGAAGGCGACCAGGAACGTGATCATCGAGATGATGACCGTCGGGGCGAAGGCCAGGAACATCTGGACGGATCGAATGTCGGAGTTGGCGCGGGAGATCAGCTGCCCGCTCTGCATCCGGTCGAAGTACGAGAAGGAGAGCGTGGAGAACTTCCGGTACATCGTGTTCCGGAGGTCGTACTCGATGGCGAAGCTCGTCCGCTGCAGGTTGTACCGGTAAACGAAGCCGATGGCGAAGCGCAGCACGGCGATGCCACCGATGATCAGGACAAACGTCGCGATTGGTTCGGCCGGGTGGATCTTGGCCAGCACCGTCTCCACGGGCACTCCCCGCTGCCGAGCCAGCTCGGGGGCGAACCGGCGGGCGAAGGCCGGGAGTACGGCGCGGTCGAGGGTCAATCGAATGAGTCGGGGGATGGCCAGCTGGAGCAGGAGGGTGGCCAGCGCACACCCGAGCCCGGTGAACACGATCCCCTTGTGGGCCAGGACGATCGGGAGCATCCGCCGCCACCACGACTTCGAACGGTCAGGGTCGATCGTCGATCGCGGCGGCTCGTAGCGGGCCGGCGGCGGCGACGGGATCCTGCCCTGTTCCGGTGGCGGGGATCCGGCACCTGCCCTTCCGCTCGACGGCTCGAGGACCGTCGTCAAGTGGACTTCGACGCGGATGCCGCGGCCGCTGCCGCGGCCTTGGTCGCCGCATCTGGCCCGGCGCCGCCCCTCGCTTCGCGAGCGAGGTCGAGCGCCTTGCCCAGGAGTTCGAGGCCATCGAGGGCGCGCTTGGCCTGGGCGGGGGAGAGGTGTTGGGTGACGTCGGCAAGACGCTCGGCGACGGCGAGGTCGGCGCGACCGAGAGCCTCGGCTCCGATCGGGGTGATGACGTGGCGGACACAGCGGCGATCGTCCTCGGCGGCGGCCCGCTGGACCAGGCTTCGAGCGACGGCACCGTCGACCAGCGCGGTGAGGGACGGCGGGCTGACGTCGAGCCAGGCGGCCAGGGCGGTGGCGCGCTCGGGTCCACCCGACAGGAAGGCCAGGAGCCGGTACTGCGGCAAGGACAGGCCGACGGTGGCCAGCGCCACCTCCATCGACTTGCTGAAGCGAGCGGCAGCCCGTGCGGCGGCCACCGGAGCGGTGGTGAGAGGGGCAGCGCGGAGCGATTCGACGGTCACATCACTTAGACTACCGAACTAAACCGCCCGTGCGTCTGCCAGAGCCCACCGGTAGGGTGAACCCCTGAAGCCAGCACTGGCCACGGATTCCAACAGAGAGAGGCCCGCATGATCGACCGGGACAAGCTGTACATCGACGGAGCATGGGTTGCGTCGACTGGCACCAAGACCATCGACGTCATCAACTCGACCACCGAAGAGGTCATGGGGCGTATCCCCGAGGGCACGACCGACGATGTCGACAAGGCCGTGGCCGCCGCCAAGGCCGCCTTCCCCGGTTGGGCCAAGACCTCGGTCGAGGAGCGGGGCAAGTACCTCCAGCGCATCACCGAGGGCTTGCAGGCCCGCATGGGCGAGATCGCCGACGTCGTGTCGAAGGAAGTGGGCATGCCCCTCAACCTGTCGAACATGATCCAGGCCGGCCTGCTGCTCATGACCTTCGGGTCGATGCAGCAGCTCTTGTCGACGTTCCAATTCGAAGAGACGATCAGCAACTCCCTGGTCGTGAAGGAGCCCGTCGGCGTCGTCGGCGCCATCACGCCCTGGAACTACCCGCTCCACCAGATCGCCCTGAAGGTGGCGCCGGCGCTGGCCGCCGGCAACACGGTCGTCCTCAAGCCCTCCGAGGTCGCTCCGCTGAACGCCTTCATCCTCGCCGACGTCATCAATGACGTGGGTCTGCCGAATGGCGTGTTCAACCTGGTCACGGGCGTCGGCCCGGTTGTCGGCGAGCGCATCGCCGAGCACCCCGACGTCGACATGGTCTCGTTCACCGGTTCGACCCGAGCGGGCAAGCGCGTGAGCGAGGTCGCCAGCCAGACGGTCAAGCGGGTCGCCCTCGAGCTCGGCGGGAAGTCGCCCAACATCATCCTCGAGGATGCCGACCTGGAGAAGGCCATCCCCGCCGGCGTCGGAGCCGCCTTCCTCAACTCGGGGCAGACCTGCACCGCCCTCACCCGGATGATCGTCCCCCGCTCGAAGCTGGCCGAGATCGAAGCGCTGGCCACGAAGGCCGCCGAGGGCTTCACGCCCGGCGATCCCTTCGCCGACACCACCCGCCTCGGCCCGCTCGTGTCCGCCGCCCAGCAGACCCGGGTGCGCGACTACATCAACAAGGGCGTCGAAGAGGGCGCCAAGCTGCTCACCGGCGGCGCCGATCAGCCGGAGGGCCTCGACAAGGGCTACTTCGTGAGCCCGACCGTGTTCTCGAATGTCACCAACGACATGACCATCGCCCAGGAGGAGATCTTCGGCCCGGTGCTGTCGATCATCGCCTACGACACCGAGGAGGAGGCCATCCGTATCGCCAACGACACCATCTACGGCCTTGCCGGTGGCGTCTGGGGCGGCGACAAGGAGAAGGCGACCGCCGTCGCCCGCCAGATCCGCACCGGGATGGTCGACGTCAACGGTGGCGGCTTCAACCCCGCCGCACCCTTCGGTGGCTTCAAGCAGTCGGGCCGAGGCCGCGAGGCCGGCAAGTACGGCCTCGAGGAGTTCCTCGAAGTCAAGAGCATGCAGCTCTGACTCGATGTTGTCGGCCCCCGGGGCCGGCCAAGCGTCAACGGGCGTCGGACCTTCGGGTCCGGCGCCCGTTTCGCGTCGTTCCACGACGCCCGGGTCGTTCCGGAAAAGCTCCGCCGCTTGGGCCGTTGCTGCACAGGTGCGCGTGGTGACGGGCGTCACGTGGTGGATACGCTGTCATGACGATCAGGTGACGGGCTTTCCCGAGTGACCTGCGGCACACTGAACACCACTTCGCACTCGTCCCAGGGGGTCGACTCTTGAATCGCAGCACACTGGCGCGTCGGTACGCACCGCTCGCCGCACTCGCAGCCGTCCAGCTGCTCATCATCGCCACGGTGCCGTCGACCGCACCGTCGACCGTGGCCGCCGACGGCGGCGGCTTCGTGTCGCCCGATGGCGGTGTCGCAGCTGATGGCTCTGCCTCGACCGAAGAGACGGTGCCTGGCGATGTCCCGGGCGACGGTGCCGCCGTCGACGGCGCAGTGGACGGGTCCACGGCGACCGGCGGCTCCGCGGCGACCGGCGGCTCCACGGCGACGGGCACCGCCTCCGGCGGAGGTGGAACGGCCAGGCCGGGCGCCACCGCTGGTGGCGCAACCGCCGGTGGAGGCGCAGCGCCGGCAGGCGGAGGCGCAGCTGCGGGTGGGACGGCCGCCGCCAGTGGCGACACGAGTCACTGCGTCGACGGTCGACAGTTCGACCCCGGGATCTATTACTGGGCGCCCAAGTGCGTGGCCAAGTTCACCGGCAAGAACCCCGGCGCCTCCTATCAAGGGGTGACCGACAAAGAGGTGAAAGTCGTCATCTATCGCGGGAAGCCCAACCCCGCCGTCGACGCCATCCTTTCGGCCATCGGTGCCAATCCGCCCGAGGCCGACGTGACCGAATTCACCCAGAAGGCCGTCACGTACATCAACTCGAAGTTCGAGTTCTACGGTCGCAAGCTCGTCGTCAAGGAGGTCAAGGGCAACTGCGACACCGTGCCGCCGGACTACGTGTGTCTGCGCGGCGAGATGCGCAAGATCGTGACCGAAGAGCAGCCCTTCCTCGTGCAGTGGGGGACGCCTCTGGCCTCGCCTGCCTTTGATGAGTTGAGTGCCCAGAAGGTCGTCAACGTGGGCGGTTGGCACTTCCGTGACTCCTTCTCCCAGCAACGGCGCCCTTATCACTGGGATGCCCAGATCTCGGGGACGAACGCTGCGAAGCAGGCCGCCGAGTGGTACTGCAAGAAGCTGGCCGGCAAGAAGGCCGTGTTCGCCGGCGAGACCGGGACGGACACGACGAAGCAGAACCCGCCGACGAACGACATCAGGAACAAGACCCGCATCTTGGGCGTCATCAGCACCGACGATCCGGAGAACCAGGGCGCCATCAACACCGTCTTCAAGCCCGAACTCGCCAAGTGCGGCATCAAGGTGGTCCACGAGTTCTATTACGCCCAGGACATCTCGCGAGCCGAGGAGCAGCGCCGCCTCGGCGTGGCCAAGATGCGGGAGGAGCCAGAGGCCACCACCATCGCCTTCTTCGGTGACGCCGTGGCGCCCGTCTTCCTGTACCGCACCTGCCAGGAGCAGTCGTACTTCCCTGAGCAGATCATGGTCGGCTTCGGCGGCATGGACGCCGACGCCGCCGGCCAGGGGTACGACACCGGGTCATCGCTGTGCCAGGAGTGCCACCAGTACGAGAACGCCTTCGGGCTCTCCAGTCAGCCGGACCTGCAGAACGTCTCCGACAACGAGGCGGTGAAGATCTACAAGGCGGGCGGCGGCACCAAGAACATCGACTGGAAGACGTACAGCACCAACATCGGTGACCTCAATTACCTGATGCTCGACGCCATCCTCATACAGGGCGCCGGACCCACACTCACGCCGGCCAACGTCGAAAAGGGCGCATTCGCGGGAGGCGGTCGCGGAGGCAGTCCGGAGTCTCTCGACTTCCGCTTCAACAAACGCGCCTTCAAACCTGGCAGCTACGCCTGGTTCCAGGACATGGCCGAGGTGTACTGGAGCCAGAAAGAGGTCTCGAACTTCAACGGGAAGAAGGGCCCATCGGGCGGCGGCAGCTACCACGAGATCGGTGACCGGCGGTACGGCCAGGGCGAATACCAACAGGGCGACCCGGCGATCCCGCCGAAGCCCCGATGACCGCCGCGATTGCGTCGGTCCAAGGCGCCTACAGCAACCTCGGGGACTCACCCGGCGGGCGGCGGGTCCTCGCGACGGCGAAGACGCTCCTTGCCTTCGTCGCCGTCGTCGCCGCCTGCAAGATCATCTTCTCGGCGCCCTACTCGATCATCCTCGACGGCTTCGCGCTGGGCTCGCTCTACGGGCTCATCGGTGCCGGCGTGATCCTGATCTACCGGACCAACCGGATCATCAACTTCGCAGCCGCAGGGCTCGGCGCCATCCCGGCCGTCGCCGGCGTGTTGCTGATCGTCAACAAAGGTGTGAGCTGGTACATCGCCTTCCCGTTGTCGATCATCGGCGGCGCCGTCCTTGGCGGACTGATCGACATCATTGTGATCCGCCGCTTCGCCAAGGCGCCCCGTCTGATCCTCGTGGTGGTCACGATCGGCGTCTCCCAGCTGTTGGCCTTCACCGCGATCTTCCTGCCTCGGTGGATCGCACCTCCGGGGGGCAACAAGGGTGGGTTCATCTCCAAGGTCGACACACCGTGGCGGAATTTCGGCTTCAAGGTCGGCGCCCGCGATTTCAGCGGTGACTACCCGTTCGCCTTTTTCGTGGTCGTCCTGCTGGTCGTCGGCCTGGCGGCGTTCTTCAAGTACACCCGTATCGGTATCGCGCTGCGGGCTTCGGCTGAGAACGCCGACCGCGCTTCACTACTCGGCATCCCGGTCCGACGGGTCGGAACGGTCGCCTGGATCCTGGCCGGCGTGTTCGCAGCGGTCACGATCTTCCTGCGGTCCACCCTCGTGGGCGTTCCGGTCGACGGCACGCTGGGACCGGTTGTCCTCTTGTATGCATTGGCCGCCGCCGTCGTCGCCAAGATGGACAGCGTCCCGATTTGCCTCGGAGCCGGTATCGCCATCGGCATGATCGACCAGGCATCGGTGTTCAAGACGGCCAGGAACTCCCTTGCCGGAGCGATCATGCTCGTCCTCATCCTGGGTGCGCTGCTCCTCCAGCGGGGCAGCCTGTCGCGAGCCCAGGACAGCGGCGTATCGAGTTTCTCGGCCGTGAAGGAGTTCCGGCCGATCCCCAACGAACTGAGAAACGTCAAGGAAGTGGCGATCGTGCGGACGGCACTCACCGTCGCGCTCGCCGTCTTCCTCCTGGCTGCGCCCTTCGTGCTCGGGCGTGGTCGCCTTTCGCAGGCGACGCCGATCCTCATTTACGGGATCATCGCCGTGTCGATCGTGATCCTCACGGGGTGGGCGGGACAGATCAGTCTCGGCCAGTTCGGTCTCGTCGGGATCGGCGCCCTCGTCGGTGGTGGCCTCGCCGCATCTCACAACGTCGACTTCTTCGTCGCCCTCATCGCCGGCACGTTGGCAGGGGCGGTTGCAGCCGTCCTCATCGGACTTCCGGCGCTGCGCATCCAGGGCCTCTACCTGGCAGTCACGACCCTCGCCTTCGCCGGAGCGGTCTCAGGATTCGTGCTCGACCCTCGTTACCCCTTGCAGAAGTTCTTCTTCTCCAAGGCGGGCGCATCGCGGGTGGAACGCCCGCTCCTCTTCCAGCGCATCGACCTGAATCAGGACCGCAACTACTACTACCTCTGCCTCTTCTTCCTGGTGCTGGTGTTGCTCTCGGCCAAGGCCTACCGGCGCAATCGTGCGGGCCGAATCCTGATCGCCATTCGTGACAACAGCCGGGCGGCTCCGAGTTATGCGATCAACCTTTCGCGCAACCGTCTCGCCGCCTTCGCCATCTCGGGCGCATTCGCCGCCCTCGGGGGCGTCTTGCTGGCGTACGAACAGGGGGCTGTCGACCAATCCAGCTACGGCATCGGTCCGAGTGTGCTGATCTTCACGGCCGTCGTCATCGGCGGGGTCACGTCGTTGCCGGGCGCGGTGTTCGGCGCCATCCTCATCCAGAGCGTCCGAATCTTCGGCGAGACCTACATCACCGGTCTCTCGCTGCTCGTCACCGGTCCTGGCTTGGTCATCGTGCTCCTGTCGCTCCCGGGCGGGATCGCTGAGGGCGCCTACAAGATCCGGGACAACTTCCTGCGATGGGTGGCCAATCGCAACAACATCCTGGTGCCGTCCCTGGTCGCCGACAAGCTCGTCGTGACCGGCGAAGACCAGCAGGACATCATCACGTCGGCCGAACACCACGTCGAGGAACAGGAATCGTTCGATGTGTCGACCCATCCGACGATCGTGTGTCCGACCTGTGGGGTGACCTTGGCGCTCGCCGACGCCCCTGAACACGAACACTTCCGGTCCGGGAACGACCTCGTGTCCGTCGGAGCTGACGGGCCGACGGCCGAACCTGACGATGGCGGTGGCGGCCGCCGCCGGCTGAGCAGAGCCCGCGATGGCCGACGTTGAGGAGCACGCGATGACCGCCGCTACGACCGAACTCTCCGCGACACCCGAGGGCGCTCCGAAGGGGCGAGGGCTGAAGGCCATCACGGGCGGTTACCCGGCGGCGCCGCTGCTCGTGTTGTTCGGGCTCAACCTGGTCGACGAGTTCGACCGCGTCGCCTTTGGTGCGCTCATCCCGGAGATTCGCGACCGTTTCAACGTCTCCGACTCCCAGATCCTCACGCTCGGGGCGATCACCGGCGTCTTCACGCTCCTGGCCGCGCTTCCTCTGGGCGTGTTGGCCGACCGGTTCAACCGGGTGCGGCTCTCGATCGGCGCCGCCATTCTCTGGGGCGTGACATCGGTGCTCACCGGCATCGTGCCCAGCCTCATCCTCCTGTACCTCGTCCGCCTCGGGTCGGGGCTGGGGCGAATCATCAACGAGGTCGTCCATCCGAGCCTGCTGGCCGACTATTACCCGCGGGAGAACCAGCCCCGGGTGTTCGGTGTCCACCGTGGCGCCAACTCGATCGGCAACATCGGCGGCCCCCTTGCGGGACTCATTGCCGTCGCCTTCTTCTGGCAAGCCGCGTTCTGGGTCTTGTCCATTCCGACGGCCGTGTTCATCTTCCTCGCCGTGGTCCGGCTTCGAGAGCCGAAGCGCGGCGAGTCAGTTGACGCCGAGCTCGCCGCCAAAGCCGAGGGCGAGGAGGAGACGACACCCTTTGCGGAGGCTCGACGTCAGCTCTTTGCCGTGAAGACGCTGCGGCGGCTCTGGATCGGTTCGTTCTTCCTCGGTATCGGCGCCCTGCAGATCGGCAACATCCTCGGGATCTTCTTCGATCGCGTGTACAACGTCGGCCCCTTCGGGCGCGGCATGGTCCAGCTGCTCTTCGGTGCCGGCAACGTGGTCGGTCTGCTCATCGGATCCCGCCTGGCAGGACGTGCATCAGAAGCTGGGAAACTGAACCGGCTGGCCGTCATCACCGGACTGTCGTTCGTGCAGTTCGCCGCCGGACTCGTGCTTCTCGGCGCCATCAAATGGGTGGTGCTCGGGTACGTCGCCGCCTTCGTGCTCTCGATCGGCATCGGGTCGTACCAGCCCGCCTACTTCGCGCTGGTCGGGCTCGTCTCGCCTCCGAAGATTCGCGCGCAGGCCTATGCCTGGGCGATCTTGATCTACGGCTGCGGCGGCCTCGCCTTCATCCTTCTCATCGGGACGAGCGATGACGACTCGGCCACCCGCCTCCGCGTCGTCGTCATTCTCCTCTCGGCCGTCGTCGCCGTGGCCGGAATGATCGGTGCCTCCGCCCAGAAATTCGTCAACCGTGACGCCGAGCAAGCGGCGAATGCGTTGGCGACAGCGGCGCGCCTTCGGGAGGAACTCGCCGCTGGAGGCGCGGACAAGACGCTCCTCGTGTGTCGCGGGGTCGATGTCGCTTACGACACGGTGCAGATCCTCTTCGGCGTCGACCTCGAGGTGAAGGAAGGCGAGATCATCGCCCTCCTCGGGACGAATGGGGCCGGGAAGTCGACGCTGCTGAAGGCGATCTGTGGGCTCGTCGATCCGATCGGCGGCGCCATCTTCTTCGACGGACGCGACATCACTCACGCCGATGCCGTGCAGGCGGCCAAGGCAGGCATCGTGCAGGTGCCCGGCGGCAAGGCCATCTTCCCCACGCTGACGGTCGCAGAGCACTTCCGCGCCGGTACCTGGCTCTTCCAGGACGAAGACCCGGCGGAGGTGAAACGTCGCATCGACGAGGTGCTCGTGCTGTTCCCGCGTCTCCAGGAGCGCTGGGACCAAATGGCCGGGAACATGTCAGGTGGCGAGCAGCAACAGCTCGCCCTCGGCATGGCGTTCGTCGCCAAGCCCAAGCTGCTGATCATCGACGAACTCTCTCTCGGCCTCGCTCCGACCATCGTCGAGCAGCTCCTCAACATCGTGCGCAAGATCCACGAGTCGGGCTGCACGATCATCCTGGTCGAGCAGTCCGTGAACGTCGCCCTCACCATCGCCACCAAGGCGTACTTCATGGAGAAGGGTGAGGTCCGGTTCTCGGGGCCGACCGAGGAGCTGCTCGAACGCAAGGACATCCTGCGCTCGGTATTCCTCCAGGGCACCGCCGCCGTTGACGGCGATTCGAAGTCCCCAGCCATCGCCATCAAGGGCGACGGCATCGGTGGTCCCGATCGGTCGAAGCCGCCGATCATGAAGGTCGAAGGACTGACGAAGCGCTTCGGCGGCATCACGGCCGTCGACGATGTGAGCTTCGAGTTGGCCCACGGCGAGATCCTCGGGTTGATCGGTCCGAACGGTGCCGGCAAGACCACGATCTTCGACCTGCTGTCGGGCCTTCTGCCCCTCGATGCCGGTCGGATGGACTTCCAAGGGGTCGACGTCACCAAGTGGGGTCCCGACAAGCGGGCCGCCGCAGGGCTCGGACGGTCCTTCCAGGACGCTCGAATCTTTCCGTCACTGACGGTCGCCGAGAACGTCGCCATCGGGCTCGAGCGCCACATCGAGGTGCGGGACCATCTGGCCGCCGTCCTCAACCTCCCCGCCGTGCAAGAGGCGGAAGAGGATGTTGCGTGGACCGTCGAGGACCTCATCGAGTTGATGAATCTCGGCGCTTATCGCGACAAGTTCGTGTCCGAGCTCTCGACCGGGTCCCGACGCATCGTCGACCTGGCCATGTCGATCGCCCACGATCCGTCGGTGCTGATTCTGGACGAGCCCTCATCGGGTATCGCCCAGAAGGAGACGGAGGCGCTCGGACCGCTGTTGAAGCGGATCCAGCGAGAGACCGGTTGCTCGATGCTCGTTATCGAGCAGGACATGCCGCTCATGACCTCGGTTTCCGACGAGATGATCGCCCTCGAGCTGGGTGCGGTCGTCGTGCGGGGCACGCCCGAAGAGGTCATCTCGAATCCCCGAGTGATCTCGTCCTACCTGGGCGGGGACATCGAC
>JBKJLN010000013.1:0-3848 GCA_046596935.1 Acidimicrobiales bacterium | reverse complement strand
CCGCCAAGTGGGGGAAGTGCCGCAAGCGCGGCCCCGCCGACGACGAAGGTGACGGTGAAAACACGAGACCATCCTCGGAGTCGGATTCGTCCGAGATCGAGCGTGCCCGACGCGGTCGCCACCGTGCCGGCCGCCAGGAACAACAGAGCCTTGAAGGCAGCGTGGGTGACGAGGTGGCCGGCGGCGGCCCCCGTCGCGCCTGAACCCACGGCGACCAGAACGAGGCCGTACTGCGCCGACGTCGAGGCCGCCAAGGCCCGCTTGAGGTCGCGACTGGCCACGGCGACAATCCCGGCGGCCAGTGAAGTGAGCAAGCCGATGGCCGCCACCTCGGGGCCGAACCACGGAATCGCGGCAAAGGATGGCGCCAGCCGAGCCAACACATAGGCCCCGGCCGCGACCATGGTCGCGGAGTGCAACAACGCAGAGACCGGCGTGGGGCCGGCCATTGCAGAGAAGAGCCATGGCGAGAACGGGAGCTGGGCGGATTTCGCCGACGCCGCCACGATGATTCCCGCAGCCATGACGCCCAGCCAACCGGGGGACGACCGAGCAAGGCCGGCGAAGGAAAGGCTGCCCGTCCCGGCCAGGGCCGCTCCAGCAGCCACGAACAAGCCGACATCCCCGACCCGGGTGGTGAGATAGGCGTGCTTGGCGGACTGATTCTTCGCTCGGTCGTCGTATCGGTGCCCGATGAGGATCCACGAGCACACAGCTACCAACTCCCATGCGACCAGCAACGTGAGCAGGTCGGCGGCCAGTACTAACAACTCCATTGCGCCGACGAACACGACGAGCCCACCGACGAGGCGAGCGGCCCGAGGTTCGTGCCCTCCACCTGTGGCGGCCACCCAGAACAGAACAGCGGCAGCGATGGTCGGGACCAGAACGGCCATTACCCGGCTGGGCCCAATGGGCTCGAGCGTCAACGCAAGTCGTGGTCCCCATGACAAGGCAGTTCCACGACCGCCGGCAACAGCAATGCCCGCCCAGATGGCGAGCGCCGTCATGAACGAAGCCGCGGCCCACCCGAGCGACGCGCGCCAACGCGCCGCGCCGATGAACACTCCTGCAAGCGCAGGGACAACAACGAGCGACCAGAGCATCCGTCAGCCCCGCAATCGCTTGAGCTTCTCGGTGATGTCGGCCTTGCGAGAGCGATAGACCGCGGTGATGACCGCGAAACCTGCGGCCGCCTCTACCGCCATGACCGTCATGGCGATGACGGCGAGCAACTGGCCTTTCGGTGACCCTCCTGTGGTGAGTGCCCAGAAGGTCACGGCGGCGAGGATTGCCCCGTTGAGCATGAGCTCGAGGCCCATCATGATCATCACGAAGCTCTGTTGGCTGAGCGCCCCATAGACCCCCATGCCGAAGAGACCGGCAGCAACGACGAGCAGGGCCGAAACCGTCATCCGTGATTCATTCCGGCGTGAGGGTCGTCTCCGGCAGCTTCGTCCCGACGCGGGAGCGCGCTGTCGGGAGCGGCAGCAACCACCTCCAACTCCATCGCCGGCGGTAGCGACGTTGCGTAGGCGTCTCCGAATCGCCCGCGGTTCGCCGCTAACGCGATCGAGCCGATCATCGTGGCGAGCAAGGTCACCCCGGCAGTCTCGAAAATGAGCATCGAATTGCCGAGGAGCTCGCGGCCCAGTTCCGCCGTTGGTTGTGAACCTCGGGGCGCAGGCCGATCGGGGAAGTCTGCAAAAACGCCGACACCGGCGAGAGCGAGAAACGAGATGACACCGGCGGTGATCGCGGCTCGGTGTTGGTGCACCATCGTCATGGGGTTGAGGCCCGCAGGATTCATCATGAACATGACCATGAACACCGCCATGATCGTCATCTCGCCGCCCATCATCAGCATCAGTACGAGACCGAGAAAGGCCGAAGAGAGAAGGACCAGGATCACAGCGACGCCGACGAATGACAACAGCAGCCAGTAGGCGGCGCGGACCATCGAGTCGGTGCGAAACACCCGCCATGCCGCCGCGATGCTGCCCAGCCCGGCGAGGCCGAAAACGACGTCACCGACGAGGGTTCGGCTCACAATGCCAGGAGCCCGGCGCCGAACACATCCAGGAGACTCAGAGGAATGAGCACGGTCCAGGCGACAATCACGAACCGCTCGAGTCGCAGTCGCGGCAGGCGGTGACCGGCGACGACGACAACCGACACGACCATCAACGTCTTCAACACCATCCAGACCGGACCCGGCAAGAGTGGGCCCTGCCAACCGCCCAAAAAGCTGGCGCTGGCCATGGACGAGGCCGCCACAAGCACCGCCGCTCTCGCGGCGCGCCATGCCAGCAACGCCGGACCGGAGGCCTCGGCCGATGTGCCCCCGCTCAGGTCCGCCGAATCGGGGAGAGAAAAGGGTCCCCAGAAGGCGAGCCCCGCGGTGGCCACGAGAAACAGGGGAAGTCCGAGCGGTTGGCGCACGACATTCCACAACCCCGCCTGGCTTTCGACGATGTCGCCTACCGACAACGATTGCGCCGGCAACGCCGTCCCGATGAGCACCAGAGCCAACGGCATTTCATAGGACAGCGCCTGCGCCGCGAAGCGATACGCCCCGAAGAGCGGGAAGAGCGAATTCGAGGACCACCCGTGCAAGAAGACCGCCACCATCACGAGCGCCATGGCAGCACCGAACAACACAATGCCGTCGGGCACGTCGCCCGCGGCCAAGCCGCGCCCGAGCGGAACGGCGGCCGCTCCCGACGCCGCGAGTGCCGCCAATGCGGCGGGGGCGAGTGCCCACGCCTGCGCATCCGGTCGCTCCGTCGTGGTGCGCTGCTGTACGAGCAACACCGAGGCTCGAGCGAACGGGCGACGCAAGGCGCCGCCAAAGGCATCACCGGCGATCTTGGCGCCGACGAGCGCATCGACGACCGCGGTGGCGACCACGCCGGCAGCGAGAATCGCGAGCAGCGACAGCGAGCCGATTAGCGCGCTCACGTCACCGCCTCCGGAGCCATCGCTTCGACAACGAACTCGGTAGGGTCGAGGTCGAGGCTGGCCAGGGCCACCACTGCGTCGCCCCACTCGAGCCCGGTCAACAACCCCGGAATCAGCCCCGCAAGCCCGGCGGAGGGCGTTCGCCCATCCGCCGACAAAGCGCCCCGGGGTCCCTCGACCGGTAGCCCAAAGGTGGTGACCTCGCCCTGCCCCCGCCCCACCAGGCCGAGTGAGTCGATCGTCTCGTGCAGCCGGACGAGCCAACGGGCGAGGGCGTCGCCGTCGTCTTCCGACACTGGCTCGAAGCCGAGGGACTGGTACGCCGGATCGTCGACGCGTGCATCGCTCGCTATTCCCGAGGCCCGCGCCACCAGCCCGCCGATCGCGCTCGCCTTCCCGGCGTCCACCACCCCAACGCCGGCCAAGGGGCGGCGCAGCCGGCGGGACGACGCCAACGACACCGCTAGACCGCGAGCAGTGTCAAGGTCGACGGGCGTCGCCCCCGGGGTGAGCGCATGTGCAGCGCGGAGAACCCGTCGCGATTCAGCCGGAAGGCCTAGGAGTTGCAACACCTGCGCGGCCCAAGCCAAGTGATGGCGGGCGCGCGCCAACTCCAGTTCCAGGATGGGAACGGCCTCGCTCCGCGCCCGCACGAAGACGCTCGAATCGGACCCTGGTCGAATTCCGGAACTGCTCCGAGCGAAGGGAGAGGACGCCACGGTGGCGCCCTGCACCACATCACCCTGCAGCAATACCTCGAGGATCAGTCCGGGCGGAAGCATCGAGAGCCATGGGCCGACCCGTACCGAGAGCTGATCGAGTTCGAGGCCGTCGCGATCGGCGGCCCGACCCGAAAGCGGGCGACCATACGGAGTTCCACCCGTCAT
>JBKJLN010000274.1:0-9201 GCA_046596935.1 Acidimicrobiales bacterium | reverse complement strand
GGTTCGGCGACAACACCCGGGCGGCGCTCATCACACGTGGCCTGGCCGAGCTCACCCGACTTGGCGTTGCCCTGGGCGGCCAGCCCCTCACGTTCTCCGGCCTGGCGGGCATGGGTGATCTCGTGGCCACCTGCATCAGCCGTCAGAGCCGCAACCGACATGTGGGGGAGGAACTCGGGCGGGGTCGCACCATCGAGGAGATCGTCACGTCGATGAACATGGTTGCCGAAGGGGTGAAGACATCGCGAGCCGTCCTCGATCTCGCCCGGACGGTTGGCGTGGAGATGCCGATCGCCGAGCAGGTCGTCGCCGTGCTCTACGAGGGCCGGACCGCCGCAGAAGTCATTCCCGCCCTGATGCAGCGCCAGTCGAAGCCGGAATTGCACGGCATCTCCGACCCTTCCAGATGACCAAGTCGTCGTCGCGGGTGGCCGCCCGATTGGGAGACGACTGGATCCGTCCTCATTGGATGGAGCGCCAGCTCGATCCCCGATCACCCGCCTTCGTGCCGAGCGGCGATCTTCCGGCCGTCGCGAACCTCACCGCACGGAACTGGACGGCGATCGGCACGGTCGGATCCATGTTCAAGGGAATCGTCGACCCACGTGGTCTCGTTACCCCACGGAGCGATGGGTGGTCGCTCGACTGGTGGATCCTCGGCGAGGACCGTTGGCACTTTCCCTCGAGAGAGTCAGCGGTGCGCCAACAACTCGTGGATGCCACCCCGGTCGTCGAGACGTCGATGCGCATCAAGGGCGGCGATGCCGTCCAGCGTGTCTACGCCGTCACCGCCCCGGAACCGATGGCGGTGATGGAAATCACCAATCGGGCGCCCACGCCGATCGCCGTCGCGTTGAGCATCCGGCCCTACAACCCGGTGGGCATCGTCGCCGTCGAACGCATCGAACTCCACGACCGGACGGTCATCGTCGACGATCGACCGGCGCTCCTCCTGCCGAAGCGGCCCCAGGGCGCGGCTGCGTCGACCTCCCGGAACGGCGACGTGGTTCGTCACGTCCTTGCGGAAGAGACAGCCGACGAGTTCCCGAACGGTGCTCGTTGCGACGACGGCCTGGCGACGGCGGCGTTCGTGTTCTCCCTCGCGCATACGGCGTCGCTGCGCATCGGCATGCCGCTCGATGGAGGAGAACCCATCCCACGTCGCAGCTACCCCCGCCGCTCTGCGAAGGCTCGTCCCGTCCTTCCCGAGGTCGTGCCCACCAGCGACGCCGTGGCCCGTGGATGGCAGGCGCAGACGTCCGGGCGGGGGTTACGGCTCGTGCTGCCCGAGGGGACGGCGGCGACAGCCATCGAGGCCAACCGTCGTCACCTCCTCCTGAACCATGAGGGAACCGACGTCGTTCCCGGCCCGTTCACGTCCCACTCCTTCAACTTCCGGGATGCAGCCTCTCTGCTGGGTGCCCTCGACCGATTCGGTTTTCACGCGGAGAGCGCGGAGGTCATCCGCCACCTCCCTGCCCGACAACGGGCGGATGGCCACTTCTCCAGCCAGCGAGAAAGCTGGGGGTCGACCGGCCAGGCCTTGCACGCCATGGCCGAGCACTGGCGCCTGACCGGATCCGTCGACGAACTCGATGCCTTGGCGGTCGCCAACGGAGCACGATGGATCGAGCGGAAGCGACGGAGCCGGGCCGGCGCGTCTTCTGAGGATGACTTCTGGTCGCTGCGCGGACTGCTCGACGCCGCTGACCTCCTCGGGGCCTTGGAGGATGAGCGAGGAGCCGTCGAGTGTCAGCGATGGGCCGATGGCCTGAGGGCCGACCTCGAGGCGTCGATGGCTCACGTGGCCGACCGGATCGGGAGCCAGGTGCTCCCCGCCGGCCCGACCTGCGAGATCGACTCCGACATCATCGCCACCCTGGTTGCCTGCGTTCCTCTCGGGCTGTTGGCGCCAGACCATCCCGTCATCGCCGCGATCCTCGGCGCGGTCCGCGAGCGGTTCACCGTCGGACCTGCGTGCTTCCGAGGCGTCGGTCACACGGGCCTGGCCCCCTCGCTGACGATGCAACTCGCAGCCGTCGAACTCGCAGCCGGCGATCTGCGCGCACTGGACCGCTTCGCGTGGATGCTCGAGGCCGCCAGCGAGACCTTCACCTGGCCCGAGTTGATCCATCCCAACCTCGGCAGCGGATGTGCGGGTGAGGGCCACAGCGGACGGGCGGCGGCCGATTTCCTGTCGTTCGCTCGCGACCTGCTCGTGCGGGAGTCGGGGCCGAACGAACTTGCGCTCGCCACGATGTTGCCGCCGAGCTGGAGGGGGCAGAACCTCGAGGTGCACGACGCCCCGACGCACTTCGGGGACGTATCGTTTGCCGTGCGTTGGCATGACGACCGGCCCGCTCTGCTCTGGCACCGCAAGGCGCGGGAAGGGACTCCGCCTGTGCGGATCACTGCGCCGGGGCTCGATCCTTCGTGGGCGACCGACCTTCCCAGGGGTGAGTCGTTGTTGGCAACCGCCCCGGGTGTCCGTATCCGCGACGAAGTGCTGAGCGGCACGATCAGCCCGATCGAAGGTTCATTCAGCTGAGCGACGAGGACGAAACGAATGTTCTGCAGGCCGAGGTCGCGGCTCGGTTGCAGGACCAGGGCGTGCCGCTGGAGGAGATCATTCGCGCTCGCGAGGCTGGGCTGACCGGGTTGCTGGCAGTCGCGGCAGCTGCGCTCCCGGGTGCGGCGAAGTACACGCCGGCCGACCTGTCGGCCAAGGTCGGGATTGATCGTGAGTTGTCGCAGCGCTATTGGCGGGCCCTCGGCTTTCCTGACGTTCCCGACGACGATCGGGCGTTCACGGACGCCGACGCCGAGGCGCTCGCCACGGTGAACGCCATGCTGGCGATGGGGTTGACCAGCGTCGACGTGTCGATCCAACTGACGAGGGTGATCGGTTCGTCGCTGGCCCGGATCGCCGAAGCGATGGTGGCTTCCGGAGGGTCGAGCACCCGGTCAGGAGGTCAGCTGGAGGCCGACCTGTTCGCCCTTGGTGCGGACGCCACCCTCGAGACCCAGGCCCGGCTGTTGGAGTACGTCTGGCGTCGTCACCTCCAAGCGGCCAGCCGCCGACTGTTGATGAGCGAAGGGCGACATGGCGGCCCGTCGGTTCCTCTGGCGATCGGATTCGCCGACCTCGTCGGCTTCACCGCGCTGAGCCAACAGATCTCGGACGTCGAATTGGCCGACGTCGTGGCTCGGTTCGAGGCCCTGGCCTTCGACCAGGTCGCCCTCCACGGAGGCCGGGTGGCCAAGATGATCGGCGACGAGGTGATGTTCGTCGTCGACGACGTTCAGGCTGCGGTGGAAACGGCCCTGGCGCTCTCCGAGGCCTACGCCGACGACGAGATCCTGTCCGATGTCCGTGTTGGTGTGGCCTGGGGCGACGTGCTTGCCCGGGAAGGCGACTACTTCGGGCCCGTCGTGAATCTGGCCAGCCGGATCGTCAACATCGCCATCCCCGGCGCCGTCGTCATCGCCGAGTCGGTGCACGACGCCCTCGTCGACGACGGTCGCTACGTCTTCCACGGTTTGCGCAACCGCACCCTGAAGGACATCGGACGGGTGAAGTTGTGGCGCTGCCGTCGCGGGCACCCCTCGGTCGGCTGAATGCCGTACAACGCGAGATGGATACGATGAGCGCCGTTCCGGGGGAGAATGTGCATCTCATGAGCCAGTCGCGGGTGAGGATCGTCGTTGTCGACGACCGCGAAGATGTACGCGATCTCCTGCGACTTCGGTTGGAGCGGACGGGCCACTTCGATGTCGTCGGGGAAGGAAGCGACGGTTACGAGGCCATCGACCTCTGTACGGAGCATCACCCTGACGTTGTCATCGTCGACGCTGCCATGCCGGGCCTGAACGGGCTCGAGGCTGTCCCCGACATCGCCAGAGTGTCTCCGGTCACCGCCATTGTCATTTACACCGCCGAATCGGGCCTTGCGACGCGCAACGAAGCCGAGCGCGTCGGCGCTCACGCTGTCGTCGGAAAGCTCGACCCGTTCGAGCGCTTGGTGGAGACGATCTTTCGCCTTGTTCCGCAGTTCACGCCGGTCGAGCCTCCGCCAGACCCCGGCCTGCAGCGCATCGGGGCCCTCCTCACCGTGGAGCCGAAGCCGAAGCCGCTCCCGAAGACCCTCACCAAGAGCCCGGCGAAGAAGAAGAGTCACGGCAAATTCATCGTGCTCGCCTTCCTCGTCCTCCTCCCCGGGCTGGCGTTCCTGGCCTGGATCCTGGCCGGACTCAGCGGTCTGATGATCCGCTGAACCGGGGACGCCCGACCGAATCAGCCGTCGAGACGGGCGGTGGCGATGCGCCAGGGACCCAGCTCGAACGAACCTTCGAACGGCTCGAGGGGACGGCCTCGCAGGTCGACGATCCACCCGCGGCGGCCATCGCATCGGACGGTCGTCGCCTCGGTTGAGGGGTTGAAAACCCGCACTTCGAGGCCGCCGGGCGCTCTCCGGAGCGCGGACACTTCGGCACCCTCGATGCTCAGTTCCTGGCCGATCGGTGAGCGCCCGCCACCGCCCGGCGCGACGACCACCTGCAGGGGCAGGAAGGCGTCGTCGACGAGTTGGTACGGGTCGGACTCGCCGACCTGCACGCCGTAGCGAAACTCGACGCGCCGCTGGAGTTGCGGGCCCTCGAGCGGTATGACCGGGCCTGCGGGCTCTGGCCGCGTCGCCATCGGACCGCGCGACAGCCAACCGTTGGCCCGCAACAACGTGAGCGCCAGCACCCGACCCTCCCCGACGATCTCGTACTCGAGGAGTCCTTCGTGGACGAGGGTCACGTCGCCGGCGCGCACGAATCGTCGTGACGGGAAGGTGGCCATCGCCGCCTCGCTCGGGCCGCCTTCGCCTTCGAGACCGCGCTCGACAACGGCGAATGCACACTCGGCCGAGCTGGAGGAGACGGGCTGATCGAGCGGGAACCACGCGCGCAGGCGATGGTCACGAACATGGTTGTCGAACGACGTCGTGATCCGGACCAGGCGCTCGCCGGCGTGGAGTTCGAGCAGTGACCGCACCTCGACGGTCTTCGAACCCGTCCGCGTGCCGGTGGCGTCGTCGAGGCGCTCAGGCCACGTGTAGGTGAGGGTGACGGCGACGATGCCCCGAATCGGGCCGCTTTCGATCACCTGCACCCGGACGTGGTCGGGGGTGTCGACCACGGAGTTGTTGGTCGGCGGGCAGTAGTTGTAGGTGTCGCCGGCCTCGCCGTCATCGACAAGACGCCCGAGCCCGTCGATGCCATCGAGGGAAAAGGTGCCCGTTGCGGCATCGACGATGAGAGTGGTCAGACCGTTGCTCATGGCGAGCCCGTCGGCGCTCACTTCGACCGGCCGGACCGTCGAACGCGTGACCCCGTCCCAACTGCGCCACCCGTAGCCCGCGACGTCGTCGATCCGTACCAGCAACCGTTGCATCGGCGGTCGGTGCATCCGTACGTGGAACCACTCGTGCTCGTCGGCTCCGAGGCGGGCGTAGAGCTCGCGTCGAGCTTCGTCGATCGACGGGCCCGTTCCCGGCTTGGTGTCGAGGTGAATGACGACTTCCGGGCCATCATCGGCATCCTCGACCCCGAGCGAGGTGACGAAGAAGTTCTCGCTGAGGCGACCGTCGCGGATCTGCCCGAGGAGCGCAGATACGTCCGATGGCCGCATGCGTTGGCGCTCGCTCGGGCCTGCGGGCCGGGCTCGAAGTACCTGGGTTCCGGGCAGCGGCGTGTCGTCGTCGATCACGATCTCGACCACTCCACCGCGCGACCGGGCCGACGGGTTCACGATGGTCGGCCCTGCCGTCTCCAGGGAGCGGGCGAGGGCTCGCAGGGCTCGGTCGCCGAGCCCTTCGGCGATCTGTCGGGCTTCGGCATAGCGGTGGTTGACGGCGTCGACGACCTCATCGTGGGAACAGGCGCAGATCGAGTCGTGGGCGGCGTTGCGGATGACCTCCTTCCAGGCGAGGTCGAGGAGGGCTCCAGGCCACGCCTCAGGCGGGAGAAAGAGCGCGCTGAGGGGCTCGGCGAAGCGCTCGAGGGCGCGCTCGGCGCGCGCCGCGAGTTGCTTGGTGTCGACCCGATTGGACCCGACGCCCATCAGGAGATTGGCGCGCGCTCCCGAGCGGAGCTCGCCCGTCCACGCCGCCAGTCCCTCGGTGGCGGCGGCCGGGCCCGTGAGGTACTCGGCCAGGGACGTGACGACGAATTCGTAGTCGTCCTGGATCTCGTTGGCCTCGGCGACCACGCGCCCGAGCCAGGCCTGCGGTACCTGGTGATCGGTGCCGTTCATGAAGAGAATGCCGCCGACGAGCATGTCGCCGAGTTCCCGCTCGTGGGCGGCGATGCGGCGCACCAGAGCTTTGGCGTCGTCAGGGATGGCGGCGCCGTTGCCGTACCCGCCGCGAGCCAGGTACTGCGCGCGAATCGTGGTGCCGTCGGGCGCGCTCCAGTGGAAGGCGGTCCGGTCGACCGCCGCCGGCACCCCTCGCCACAGCACGGTGTGGCCGAAGCCGAACTGGCTCAGGATCTGTGGCATCTGGGCGACGTGGCCGAACATGTCGGGGAGATAGCCGACGTCCATGGCTCCACCGAAGGCGGCGGCGCGTTCGAGGCCGAGTTGCAAGTTGCGGATGTGGGTCTCGCCCGACACCAGGAACTCGTCGGGAAGCGTGTACCACGGACCCATGGCCACCCGACCGGTCGCGGCAAGGCGACGCAGACGGGCCTCGGCCTCCGGTCGCACCTCCAGGTAATCGTCGACGACGGCCATCTGACCGTCGAGGAGGAACCGCGCGTACGACAGGTCGTCCTCGAGGGCGGGGAGGAACTCGTCGAGAAGGTCGACCAGCCGAAGCCGGAACGTCTGGAACGGGGCGTACCACTCACGATCCCAGTGTGTGTGGGGGACGATGGCCACCGTCCGTCGTGCCTGTTGAGCTGCGGGAATGCCTTCTTCAGTCATGTCGCCCTACCGTCTCGTTCTCAGCCAGTCCTCGACAGATCCGCCGAGCGACGCATCGACGAGCGTATGCCCGCGACCCGCGCTGCCTGCGGCGCCGTGTGATGCTGAGATGCAGAGACCGGAGCCCCCGGTGCATCCCACTCGCGCCGAGTCGCGAGCGGCAAGCGAGAAGCGAGCGAATCGACGTGACGATCTTCGTCGATCTCCGATCCAGCCATGAGGTGCAGCGCTCGCTTGCTCGCACGATGACCCATGGACGTGCGACCGGCGAGCGCCGACGCGCCGCCTTCCTTGCACTCGCCAAGGAACTCGACGCGCACGCGACGGCCGAGGAACGCCACCTGTACCTGCCGCTCCTCATGATCGACGCAGGACTGAGCGTCAGTCGTCACGCGCTCGCCGACCATCACAAGGCCGAGAAGCTCGTCGAGCAACTCCGAGGCGTCGACCCCACGACGGATCAGTTCGCCGAAGTTGCTCGGCAGCTGGCGACGGAGGTGCGCGACCACCTGGACGAGGAAGAGCACGGGACGTTCCAGCTCGCCGGAAAGCTTCTGTCCAAGACACGGCAGGAGGAACTCGCCCGCGACTACCGCGCCGAGTACGCCAAACGGGGCGGCCCTCACGTCCCTTTCTCGAACGACTGAAGCACGCAGGGCGCTAAGGCAGCGGGACCTTGGTGAAGACCTCCATGTTGTGACCGTCGGGGTCGGCGAAGTAGAAGCCTCTGCCCCCGTTCCTGTGGTTGATTTCGCCGGGCTTCGAGTGAGACGGGTCGGCATAGTGGATGACACCCGCGCCGGTGACTCTCTCGAAGATGGCGTCGAACTCGTCGTCGCTGACGAGAAAGGCGCAGTGTTGAGGACGGAACTCGTCGGCGTCGTCGTAATCGAGAGTGACGCCGTTCGACACGGCGACCGCCATGAAGTGGCTCACCGGCCGGGGCGGGTCGATCCCCAACACCTCGGCGAGAAATCTCGACGACGCCACCTTGTCGTGGCTCGGGATGATGATGTGGTTCAACTCGACCGCCATCGCCTTCGTCCCTTCACGTCGAGAGGTGGCCCGATGCTACCGGTCCGACCTGCGCGACCTCTCGGTAGGGTCGAGTCGGTGGAGATCCTGCGCGACCGCCTCGGCATCCCCCACTGCTACGCCGAGAGTTCGGCCGAGGCGTTTCGCTCCCAGGGGTTCGTCCACGCGGCCGATCGGTTGTGGCAGATGGAGTACGACCGACGCCGGGCGCGCGGCCGTCTCTCCGAAGTTCTCGGTCGGCGGGGTGTCGCCATCGATGTGTTCTACCGCCGCATGGATCTGGCGGCGTTCGTCGAACGCGACCTCACGGCGCTGGCGCCGTCGACGCATTCGATGCTGGAGGCCTATGCCGCCGGTGTGAACGACGCCATCGGGCAGCTGGCGCCTCCGCGAGAGCTGGAGGTGGCCGGCCTCAGCGCCCTCGAGCCGTGGGCGCCAATCGACAGCCTCCTCGTCTATCGGGTGCGCCACCTGATGATGGGCTCGGCTCGCACGAAGCTGTGGCGGGCGGTCGTCGCCGGTCGACTCGGCGCGGACGTCGCCCGGACGATCGTTGCCGGCTTCGGCGAGGAGCACCTCGCCTGCGTCCCGCCGGGCGCATCCTTCGTCGACGATGCCGGCGGCGGCATTGCGGACGTGGGCGGGGGCAGCAACAACTGGGTCGTCGCTGGGAGCCGCACTCGAAGCGGGCTGCCCTTGCTCGCCGGTGATCCTCACCGCGAGCTCGAGGCGCCCAACGTCTACGTGCAGGGCCACGTCACTTGTCCCGAGTGGGATGTGCTCGGTATCGGCATGCCCGGCGTCCCCGGCTTTCCCCACTTCGGACACAACGACCGCGTCGCCTGGTCGATCACTCACGCCATGGCCGACGACCAGGACCTGTTCGTCTTGGGCAACCTGTCCGGCTTCGACCGCCGTACCGAGACGATTGTCGTGCGCGACGACGATCCCATCGAGGTCGAGGTCGTGCACACCGATCGTGGACCGGTCGTCGGCGAGGGCTTGGCACTGTGCTGGACGGCGACGGCGGAGGTGAACCTCGGCTTCGACGCCATCGTGCCGATGATGCAGTCCGCTTCGGTCGACGAGCTCTTCGACGCCATGCGGGTCTGGGTCGAGCCTGCCAACAGCCTGCTGGGCGCCGACGTCGACGGCCACATCGGTTATCTCACGCGCGGCCGGCTGCCTCGGCG
>JBKJLN010000066.1:0-8313 GCA_046596935.1 Acidimicrobiales bacterium | reverse complement strand
CTCCTGCCAGAACGGGTCGGTGGTCGCCCTCAACGCTGATCGTTGGCGCGCCTCGACGCCGAAGTGGACGGGAGATCTCGAGTCGTACCGGCGCATGCTGGTGAACCACGAGGTCGGTCACTTGCTCGGACAGAAGCATCCCCGGCCGCAGTGCCCGAGGCCGGGCACGCCGGCACCGGTCATGAACCAGCAGTCCACCGAACTCAACGGCTGCCTCCCCAATCCCTGGCCACTCGACTCCGAGGTGACGGCTGCCGCTCGCCACGACCGCAAGCTCGCTCCTGGCCCCGGCGACTGATCCGGCCCGACCCGCCCGACCCGCCCGATCCGCTTCCCGTCTCCAACGGCCGCTCTGGCCCCCATCCGTAACGGAAAGGGCAGGGGTGGGGTCGAGGGTCTAGCGGTGGATCTCGCGGAGGGCGAGGCGGGGACCGTAGCGGGGGGCGTGGCCGATGCCTCGCTCGAGCAGGCGGACGACGCGCCCGCGATGGCCGCGGTAGGGCTCGAGCAGCTCGAGCATGCGGTCGTCGGTTCCGCGGGGTTCGCCGGCGAACGCCCACGAGACGAGATTGGGAAGGTGGTAATCGCCGACACTCACGGCGTCGCTGTCGCCGAGGGCCACGATGGCGACCTCGGCCGACGTCCACCGCCCGATCCCGGGCAGGGAACAGAGTCGGTCATGGGCGTTCGCAGTCGGCATGCCCGAACACTCCTCGAGGCGGGCGGCGTTGCGGGCCACGAGGCGCAACGTGTCCGACCGCTTGCGTTCGACGCCGAGAGGATGGAACGCGTACGACGGCAGACCGGCGACCGTCTCGGGTGAAGGGAGGAGCCGCAGTCTCTGCGGGATGACGCCGGCGGGCCCAGGCGCCGGTTCGCCGAAACGGCGCACCAATCCGGCGTAGGCCCGGCGGGCCTCCTTGCCGATCACCTTCTGTTCCAGCACGGCCGGCACCAGCATCTCGAAGACGGCGCGCGTGCGAGGAATGCGCATACCGCGAAAGCGCGACGCCAGTTCGGCCACCAGCGAGCCCGGTGGTGGGCGGAAGTCGTCGATGTCATCGGTGTCGCCGATCAGTTCGGGCGCATGCTCGAGCGCCCAACCGGCGCCGGCACCCCATGCCCGCGCGTGGATCGTGCCGCCGTGCGCCGACCGCAGCGAGAGGGTGGCCGAACCCTGCGGCGTGCGCGTGGCCCGCCACACCTCGCCGGGCCCGACGAGCATCGTGGCCGGCCGCGCCACGAGCCCGAGGGTGAGGCGAAGGTCGACCGGGCGGCGCGGACGGAGCGTCCGCTCCAGGATCTCGATGGGGGCGGACATCTCGTTGGGAGACGCTACGGCGAGGTGGCAGGCTACCTGTATGGGCCTGTTCGAGGAGCTGACGTGGCGCGGGCTCGTCCACGATTTCACCGATCCTTCCGTCCCCGAGAAACTCGACGCCGGGGGTCGGACGGCCTACATCGGGTTCGACCCGACGGCCGACAGCCTCCACATCGGAAATCTCCTGCAGATCTGCAACCTCCGCCGCCTGCAGGAGGCCGGCCATCAGGTCATCGCTCTCACCGGCGGCGCCACGGGCATGATCGGCGACCCCGGCGGCAAGAGCGAGGAGCGCAACCTCCTGAGCTCCGACGAGTTGGCGAACAACATCGCCGGCGTCCGCGCGCAACTCGAGCGTTTCCTCCCGGGAGCGGTCTTCGAGGACAACGGCGAGTGGCTCAAGCGGATGAGCGTGCTCGACTTCCTGCGCGACGTCGGCAAGCACTTTACCGTGAACCAGATGGTGGCCAAGGAGTCGGTCAAGACCCGTTTCGAGGGCCGGGACCAGGGCATCTCCTACACCGAGTTCAGTTACATGCTGTTGCAGGCCGCCGATTTCCTCCACCTCTTCGACACCCATGGGTGTGATCTGCAACTGGGCGCCAGCGATCAGTGGGGAAACATCGTGATGGGGGTCGAGCTCATCCGGAAGGTCCGCGCCAAGACGGCCTACGGGTTCACGTGCCCGCTCGTGCTGAAGCCCGATGGCACCAAGTTCGGCAAGAGCGTCGACGGCGCTGTATGGCTCGACGCTCGCCGAACGAGCCCGTATGCGATGTACCAGTTCTTCGTGCGCAGCGAGGACTCGGTCGTCGGCACCTACCTTCGCTACTTCACGTGGTTGCCGAAGCCCCGCATCGAAGAGCTCGACGAGGCAACGGCCACGAGTCCGGAGAATCGCGCCGCCCAGCGGACCTTGGCCTGGGAGGTGACTGCGCTCGTGCACGGGAAGGCCGAAGCCGACAAAGCCGAACACGCGTCGTCGGTCCTCTTCACCGAGGAGATCGCCGGCCTCGACGAGGCGACGCTCATCGACGTCTTCGCCGACGCGCCCTCGTCGACCATCTCTCGCGAGCCGGTAGCCCTGATCGATCTGTTGTCTTCCAGCGGCCTGGCCAAGTCGAGGTCAGATGCCCGCCGTCATCTCGAGGCTGGCGCCGTCTACGTCAACAACCGCAAGGTCGCCGGCGCCGACGCCCAACTGGATCCGGTGTCCGACGCGTTGCACGGCCGTTACGCCGTGCTCCGTCGCGGCAAGGCGTCGCTGCACCTCCTGCGCTTCGAGGGCTGATCCACCCGCTTTCGAACAGTTCTGCCGCCCTGGCGGGCCGGTACTGTGCGCAACCGTGCCCGCCAGTAGCTTCTTCGATGACGCCACCGCCGTACGCCCCCGAGGTGACGGACGAACGTTCGACGTCGACCTCGATCCATCGTGGACCATCGGGCCCGACAAGCCCAACGGCGGCTACCTGCTGGCCATACTGGGCCGCGCCGCCGTGGCGGCGACGGGTGCGGCGGGTGGAGACCAGCCCCATGTGGTGGCGGCCAACGTCTCGTATGTGACGTCGCCGTCGGTAGGCCCGGCGGTGGTCGAGGTCGACGTCATGCGCGTGGGACGCACGGCCAGCCAAATGCGCGTGCGGTTGTTGCAAGACGGCGACGACAAGGTGGCCGTCGACGCCATGTGCACGCTCGGGCGCCTCGGCACGGCAGCCGAACCGTGGTGGGGCCAAACCAATCCGGTGGAGTTGCCCGAGGAGGCCGACTGCGCTCCGTCGCTCCCACGATCGGCGACCATGACTGGCGAAGGACCGACGTTTCGCGATCGCATCTCCGTCCGCTTCGATCCGTCGTCGCTCGGGTTCACGACCGGACAACCGAGCGGTCGGGGCGAGTTCAAGGGGTGGCTCCGTTTCGCCGACGGGCGCGAGTTCGACCCGCTCTCACTGCTGTTCGTCTGCGATGCCTTTCCCCCGGCCACCTTCGACCTCGCATTCACGGGTTGGGTGCCCACACTCAACCTGACTGCCTACGTGCGGGCCGTTCCCGTCCCCGGCCCGCTGCGAATGCACTTCCGGGTCGGCATGGTTCGTGAGGGCTTCGCCGACGAGGTCATGGACGTGTGGGACAGTGCCGGCAACCTGGTGGCTCAGTCGACGCAACTCACGGCGTTACGGATCCCCGAAGGAACGACTCCCCCCGGGGCGAGAGGCGGTAGCCCACCTCGAGGCTGAGGGTCAGTCCGAGTTCCTTGAGCTTGCGAACGTCCCGCTTGAACGGCATCGTCTCGCGCCCCATCGACGCCGCCAGGTCCGGTGCTCGAACGGCCGGGCGGCGCTCGATCAACGCCAGGACATCCGTCGTCCATGGGCCGACCTTCGACGCGGCGTCGAGACGGGCGAGACGTTGTCGGATGCTGGCCCGCTCGGCCTCCGTCAGATCAGCAGTGGCCGACAGGACCGAGCGGGCGTCGGGCTCATCGAGGAGTCGGAGTCGGAGTCGATACAGGGTGGTGTCCGACGACGCCGGCCGCAGGTCGGCGATGGCCGCGCCAAGATCGGCGTAGCCCGCCGCCAACGCATCGTCGGCGGTGATGGCGCTGGTGTCTCCGAGGACGTCGACAGCCTCGACCAGCACCATGCCGACCGGGCTGCGATAGCGATTTCCGGCCACCACCTGGTGTCGCCGCCATCGTCGGAAGCAGACGGTGATGGTGCCGTCGACGAGGCCGCTCCGCAGCCGGGGTTCGAACTGCATCGCTTCAGATCAACAGGTTGGTGCCGCGGAGGTGGGCGGTCTCGTTGAGGGAGTGCAGCGATCGGTCGCCGCGGCGTGAAGCCATCACGCGGTGGATGCTCGTGTACTTCGGCTCGAACCACAGGGGTCGATCGATGCCGAGCATGTGGGCCAGGTAGGTGTTGATCACCCCGCCGTGGCAGACGACGGCGACCGACATCCCCGGGTTGCCGGTGACGACATGGTCCATGGCCGACACGACGCCGTTGCGGAACGCCTCGAGATCGATGCCCTGATCTTCGAGGTTGCCTTCGATCATGGCGACCCATCGCTCGTCCTTGTTCGCCTTCAGCTCTTCGATGGGGACGTAACTCGTGGCTTCGCGGTCCCATTCGGCCAGTTCGGTGTCGACAACCACGTCGACACCGAGCGCCGCGGCCAGTGGCGCCGCCGTCTGGCGGGCCCGCTGCATGGGGCTCGACCAGACGGCGCCGATGGGCTCGGTGCCGAGGTACTGAGCGAGCGCCTCCGCCTGCTTCAGGCCACGTTCGGCGAGCGGTGGGTCGGCCGGCCCGTCGGCGTCGACGATCTTCACGGGCTCGGCATGACGGACGAGGATCAGCTCCATGGGCTGCTTTCCTAGCCGCTCGGTCGTCCAGGTCGTTACCCTCGGACCCATGAGCGGGATCGTGGTGTGCGGTGCGGGGGTCTGTGGGTTGACCACGGCGATGTTGTTGGCCAAGGACGGACACGAGGTGACGGTGCTCGAGCGAGACGCTGCGTCTCCTCCACCTGTTGCCAACGAAGCTTGGGCCGACTGGGAGCGAAGAGGCGTGAATCAGTTCCGCCTGCCCCACTTCCTCCTCCCGGCGTTTCGTGACGTGATGGAGGCCGAGCTCCCGGAGGTCTTGGCGGCCCTGTGCGACGCAGGCGCCTACCGTTTCAACCTTCTCGGGCCGTTCGCCGAGGTGATGGATCCGAATGGTCGCCACTTCGTGGTCACCGCCCGACGTCCGCTCGTCGAAGCCGTCGTGGCGCAGGTGGCGGAGAACACCCCGGGCGTGACGATCCGGCGCGGGGTGCCTGTCGCCGGCGTGGTGACCGACGGCGGCACTCCGCCTCGTGTGCTCGGTCTGCGGACCGAGACCGGCGAGGAGGTGCTTGGCGACCTGGTCGTGGATGCCGGCGGCCGGCGATCGCCGATGACTCGGTGGCTCGTGGAGGCAGGCAGCCGAACTCCACTCCTCGAAGAAGAGGACTCGGGGATGGTCTATTACGGACGCCACGTCCGGGCCGCCGATGGAGTCGAGCTCGGCGGACCCGGGATGATCGAGGCCGGGTCGCTCGGCCTGCTGGTCCTTCCTGCGGATCAGAGAGTGAGCGGGATCGGGATCATCGCCGCCAGCGACGATGCGGAGATGCGGGCGCTTCGGCACGAAGGCCCGTGGGCGGCGGCCATGGCGACTCTGCCCGGAGGACAAGCGGTCATCGAGAGCGAGTTCGTGAGCCCCCTGACCTCGATGGCCGCGATCGAGGACCGCTGGCGTCGTTTCGTCGTCGATGGCGAACCGGTGGCCACCGGCGTGGTGTCGGTCGGTGACGCGTGGGCGGCAACGAACCCGACCCTCGGCCGGGGTATCAGCATCGGCGCTCGTCATGCCGTGGCCCTCCGCGATGTCGTGCGATCGGTGGGGCTCGACCCCAAGGCCGTGACCTGTGGGTTCGACGACGCGACCACCCAGGAGTTCACGCCCTGGTACCGCTCGACCGTGTGGCACGACCGTCACCTCCTGGCGGACATGAAGGCAGCCCGCGAGGGCGGCCCAATCGAAGTCGAGAGTGACCTTCTCTGGTCGGAGTTCCGGCGCTTCTCCGCCGCTGCCATGCAAGATCCGGAGAACCTCTTGCAGCGGTTCTTCGGTTGGATCCACCTCGCTGAGCTGCCGGAAGCCACGTTGGCCGATCCGGTCGTGCAAGCCCGCCTCGAAGAGCTCGGCGCGGAGGTACCTCCGCCGGCCGACGCATCGCTGCGAGCCCCTTTGCTCGCCGCCGTCGCTGCAGCCTCGGCCGCCTGACGCTCGGCGGTCAGTCCTCGGCCAACAGCGCTTCGAGTTCGCTGAGAGCCACCAGCGGATCGTCGACGAGAATGGCGTGGAGCCCGGCAGAGCGGGCGCCGGCCACGTTTCCGAGAGCGTCGTCGAGGAGCACGGCCGACGCGGGGTCGATGGCGCCGAGGCGCTGCAGGGCGATGGCGAAGATGGCGGGGTCAGGCTTGCGGACGCCGACGTCGGACGAGTCGACCACGGTGTCGAAGAGGGCATCGAGATCGAACAGGGAGCGCCAGCCCGAAGAGATCTCGCGAATGTTGTTGGTCACGAGAGCGGTCCGATAGCCGTCGCCGCGCAACGAGCGAACGCGCTCGACCATCGTCTCGTTCACCAGGATGCGCTCGCTGAATCCCCGCATCTTGTCGAAGTCGAGGCGGATGCCGGCCTCGGCGGCGGCGGCGACGATGGCGGGGACGTACTCCCCGAGCCCGATCTCGCCCCGCTCGAGTCGGTGCCAGGGATGGTCGCCGTCGGTGGCGTAGTCACCGAGCAAGAGCTCGAGCACGCGTTCGGGAGACGCGCCATCACCGGTGCCGACTTCGGCCAACGCCGCCCATGGCGACGAGGTGAGGACGCCGTGCAGATCGAAGAGGACGGCCTCGATCCGATTCATGGGCAGACCCGAGCGATCACGAGCCGCTCCGCTCGATGGCGGCGGCCACCGTGCCGAGGTAGGCGGCCACGACCGCAGGATCATTTCGCACGGAGGCCGGGTCGCCCTCGGCGATGGTGGCGCCCGATCCGAGGGCCTGCACCCGATCGCTGATGCGCATGATCAGGGGGATGTCGTGCTCGACGACCACGAGCGTGGCCGACAGCTCGTCGCGAAGCCGGAGGAGGAGAGGGCCGAACGCCTCGGTCTCGCGCTGCGCCAGCCCGGCGGTGGGTTCGTCGAGCAACAGGACCCGTGGCCGTTGCGCGAGCAGGCAACCCAACTCGACGACGCGTCGGGTGCCGGTCGACAGCGTGGCCACGGGGGCGTCGGCGTAACGGGAGAGCCCGAAGAAGGCGATCGTCTCATCGGCTTCGACAGACCGACGCCGCTCGACCCGCCGTGACGGTGGCAGGCCGAGCAAGGAAGGCACCAACTCGGTGCGCTCGTCGGCTTCGAGGGCGACCCGGATCACCTCGTGGACGGTGAGTTCACCGAAGAGGCGTGCATCCTGGAACACCCGACCCAGGCCACGGCGGGCCCGCTCGTGCGCGGGAAGATCGGTGACGTCCTCACCCTCGAGGACGACTTCGCCGCTGGTCGGCGGGACGAAGCCGCTGAGCACCCCGAGCAGCGTCGACTTTCCGGCGCCGTTGGCCCCGATGAGTCCGAGGATCTCGCCCCGATGAACGCGCAGGTCGACATGATCGACGGCTCGGCGGCCACCGAAGTCGACGGTGATGGCCCGGCCTTCGAGCACGACCGCGCGTTCGACGTCACCGCGTTCGCCACTCGATGTCGGATCGGGCTCGGATCGAGGTCGCACCCGAGGCACGCGGGCGGGCAGGGTGCGGGCGCCGGCGTCGACTGCATCCGCCGTCCGTTCCGGCATCCGGTTGGCGATGGCCTGGAGCAGCACATCGCGAATCGCCAGCACGACCGAGAACAATCCGCCCGGAAGGTAGAGCAGGAGGATGAGGATGCCGAAGCCGGAAGTGAGGAGAACGGCGACGGCGGTGTCGCCGAAGAGTGCCGGCACGCCGAGGAGGTAGACCGCCCCCAGGAGCACGCCGCCGACGGTCCCGAGGCCGCCGATGATGACCAGGGCCACGATGCGGAACGACTCTTCCACGCGGAAGCTCTGGGCGCCGAAGGTGACGATGAGTCCGGCATAGAGCGCCCCGCCGAGGGCGGCCAGGCCACCGGAGATGGCAAAGGCCCCGAGGCGAGTGACGACCGGGGGGACGGACAACGAGGCGGCGCGTCGTTCGTTGTCTCGCACGGCGATGATCGTCCGCCCGACGCCCGAGCGGCGGAGGCGAGCGACGGCGAGGCAGGCCGTGACCAGCACGGCGAGGCAGAGGTAGAAGTAGATACGACGATCGGCGAGGTCGAGGCCGAGGAGCCGTCCTCGATCGATCGTGACGTCTCCGGTGGTGCCGACGAACAACGAACTGGTGAAGAGGTACTCGCGCGCAGCCACGGCGAAGGCGAGG